>JAQBTY010000043.1 GCA_027624735.1 Pseudomonadota bacterium
TCTTGAATCACAAATAGACCGATTCAGAAATCCCCTTTGTGAGTCTCACTCCGCGAGACTTGGTATTAGGGGCTGTATCCATAATGCTTTTGACGTCAGCATGTGGAGACGTTTTAAACCCACCACCGCGGCTCGGGATGGTCAAGGATCCAGAGTCCGGTCTTCAGTTCGGTTCCGTGGTCGAACGAAACCTCGTAACCGATGCGTCGTTTTTCCAAAACAAGAATTTAAAGGTCCGAATACGAAATACTTCCGGCGATCGCGCATTCGACTTGTATGGCTTCAAAACTCGAATTGAAGCGGCCTATAAACAAGCGGGATATCAACCCACCTCTAAAGATAATTTTGGTCTTCTCGTCGATGTAAACGTTATGTACAGCGGCCAAATTCAGACAAATTTGTCCAAACAATTTGGATTTCTGGGAGCGGCGGCTGGAGGATTAGCCGGCGCGACACGCTCAGATGGGGTGGCGATAGCTGCAGGTACTATTGCCGGCGCGACGCTCGGGAGTATTATCGGCAGTTTCATCACCGATGACACCTATATCATCGTTGCCAAGGTGACCTTTGGTATAGTCAAGGGTGGCGCACAGCGTGATGGAAAACGTATTACATTCAGCCGAAGCCTTACCGGAAACGCCGAGGATCAAGAAGAACGAGAAGAACGTCGTCTCAGGCGCGGCTTCAAATCGACACATGCGACAAGGTTGTCTGTTTTTGCAGGTGGCCGAAATGTTTCCCAAGCTGAAATAGCTGGTCAAGTCAGGTCAAGGTTTGTGCGGATTATACGCGACATAATTTGATTAGCTTAACTGGATTGCCTACACGTTAAACCGGAACAGGAAGACGTCGCCGTCCTTGACCAGATAGTCGCGGCCTTCCTGGCGCATCTTGCCGGCTTCCTTGGCGCCGACTTCGCCGCCGCAGGCCATGTAATCGTCAAAGGCGATGGTTTCGGCGCAGATGAAGCCGCGCTCGAAATCGGAATGGATGGTGCCCGCCGCCTGCGCCGCTTTGGTGCCCAGTTTTATGGTCCAGGCGCGGGATTCCTTGGGCCCGGCGGTCAGGAAGGTAATCAGCCCCAGCAGCTCATAGCCGGCCTTGATCACGCGCGTCAGGCCGGTTTCTTCGAGGCCGAGGGAGTCGAGAAATTCGGCGCGCTCCGCCGGATCGGCAAGCTGGGCCACTTCCGCTTCGATGGCCGCTGAGACCACAACCGATAGGGCGCCTTCCGCGGCGGCGTGATCGGAGACGCGCCGGGACAGCGCATTGCCAGTGGCGGCGGATGCCTCATCGACATTGCATACATACATTACCGGTTTCGCGGTCAGCAGATGGAGCTGGCGGAACAGATCTTCTTCGTCCTTGCCGCGCTCGACCGCCCGTGCCGGCGTGCCCTCGCGCAGGGAAGCGATGGCGCGTTCCGTAAGCGAGAGCATGGTTTTTGCTTCCTTGTCGGTGCCGCGCGCTTTCTTGGTCAGCCCATCGACGCGTTTTTCCAGGCTTTCCAGATCGGCCAGCATCAGTTCCGTATCGATGATTTCTATGTCGTCGATCGGGTCGATCTTGGCCGACACGTGTGTGATGTTCTCATCCTCGAAGCAGCGGACCACGTGGACGATGGCGTCGACTTCGCGGATGTGGGCCAGGAACTTGTTACCCAGCCCTTCGCCCTTGCTCGCGCCCCGGACCAGCCCGGCGATGTCGGCGAAACCCATCTGGGTCGGCACGATCGATGCCGATTTGGCCAGCGCCGCGATCCGGTCGAGCCTTGGATCAGGGACCGCTATCCGCCCGACGTTGGGCTCTATCGTACAGAACGGATAGTTTGCCGCCTGGGCCGCGATGGTCGCGGTAAGGGCGTTGAAAAGGGTCGACTTGCCGACATTGGGCAGGCCGACGATGCCGCAGGTGAATCCCATTATGGTCCGTCTTCTGTTTCAGGTTTGGCTTTGTCCGGCGCCGGGCGTTTCGGTTTGGCCGGGTGTGTCAGCAGCGCGACGCGGGTCATGAAATCAGCCTCTTTCCCGGCAAGCAGCAGCGGTATCGCATCGGCCACCGCTTCCACCATCTTGTCCACCCACTGCCGGTCCAGCCGGGAAAAATCTTTCAGCACGTGGCTGGTTACCCGGTTGCGGTCGCCGGGATGACCGATCCCCAGACGGATGCGCCAATAATCGCGCCCTATATGGGCATCGATGCTTCGCAGCCCGTTATGGCCGGCATTGCCGCCGCCGAACTTGGCGCGGACCTTGCCTGCCGGCAAGTCGAGTTCATCGTGAAAGACGAAAACATCAGCCGGTTCCACCTTGTAATATCGCATGGCCGCGCCAACCGCCTGTCCGGATTCGTTCATATAGGTAAGCGGCTTCAGGACGATGACTTTTTCGCTGTCGATCCAGCCCTCGGTCAGCATGCCATGCGGGCGTGACTTGGACCGCGGCGCCGGCAAGCCATGGCGGCGGACGATCTCGTCCGCCGCCATGAAACCGATATTGTGCCGATTGCCGGCATAGTCCGGGCCTGGATTGCCGAGACCTACCAGGAGCAGCATGACACCTCCGGGATCGGAGCTGCCCGGGGCGTCTTAGTCCCCGGACTCCTCTTTGTCTTTGTCTTTGTCCGCATCGCCAGCGTCTTCTGGTGCGGCTTCAGCGCCTGCATCTTCTGCTTCTTCGGTGGCTGTCATCACAGTCGGTGCGGCGATGGTTGCAATGGTGAAGTCGCGGTCGGTAATGATCAATTCCACGCCTGGCGGCAATACCAGCGCGCTGGCATGCACCGAATCGCCGATTTCAAGGCCGCTCAAATCAACTTCAAAACCGTCCGGGATCTGATCAGCCGTACAAAAGACTTCGATCGCGTGACGTACAACGTTGAGCACGCCGCCGAACTTGATCCCTGGCGATTCTTCTTCATTCAGGAAATGCACCGGAACCTCGACCGTGATTTTGCGGTCCGCGGAATAGCGCATGAAATCGACGTGAATCGGGACGTCGGTGACGGGGTGAAATTGCGCGTCGCGGGGCAGGACGCGGTGCTTGGTTCCGCCGATATCCACGTCCAGCAGATGAATGAAAAATCCACTTTTGCCGAGATGCCGTTCAAGGATTCGACGTTCTACCGTTATAGATACGGGTTCTTGCTTGTTTCCGTAAATGATCGCCGGTATGCGACCGTTGCGGCGTGCTTCACGGGCGGTCCCCTTTCCGCTCCGCAGGCGCGGTTCCGCGACCAAGGTAATGATGTCGGACATGCCGTATTCTCCGTTTGTTTCGCGCCCGATGATGTTTCCGGGCTCACAGTCTCACACGCATGCCTCCAGGGGTGCTGGTGCGTGTTTATCTCATTCTCCGAGAAAGCGTGGGTTTTAATCTTATGCGGCGGAATAGTCAAACAAACTGGATACCGATTTCTCTTCGCTGATACGGGCCATGGCCTCGCCAATCAGCGGTGCGATGGTCAATTGGCGGATGTTGTGCGACACCCGCACCGCCTCGGTGCCCAGAATGCTGTCGGTCGTGACCAGATTCTGGATCGGCGACGATGGAACCCGTGAGACCGCGCCGCCCGACAACACCCCATGGCTAATGTAGGCGGAGACGGATTTAGCGCCGGCATCCATCAAGGCGACGGCCGCATTGCAGAGCGTGCCGGCCGAATCAACGATGTCATCCACCACAATGCATTCGCGACCGGCAACCTCACCGATAATATGCATGACCTCGGAAACCCCGGCATGCTCGCGTCGTTTGTCGATGATCGCCAGATCGACATCCAGATGCTTGGCGACCGCCCGGGCCCGCAGCACGCCACCGACATCGGGCGATACCATTATCAGATTGTCCGTATCGTATAATTTTTTGATATCACGCAGGAAAACCGGCGCCGTAAACAGGTTGTCCGTCGGGATATCGAAAAAGCCCTGGATCTGGCCGGCGTGCAGATCAAGGGTCAAAACCCTGTTCGCGCCTGCTTCGGTAATCAGATTGGCAACCAGCTTGGCCGAAATTGGCGTACGGGGGCCTGATTTGCGATCCTGTCGGGCATAGCCGAAATAGGGCATGACCGCGGTAATGCGCCGTGCCGATCCACGGCGCAAGGCGTCGATACAGACCAGCAATTCCATCAAATTGTCGTTTGCCGGATAAGAGGTCGACTGAATGACGAAGACATCTTCGCCACGGACGTTTTCGTCGATTTCAACAAAACATTCCATGTCCGAAAAACGACGGATACTGGCTTTGCAAAGAGATAAATTCAGGTAAGCCGCAATCGCTTCTGCGAGAGGACGATTACTGTTTCCGGCGACGATTTTCATAAAGAGGTTTCCATCTTTCTCGCCAACTCCCCAGGAAATTTATCTTGATTGCTAAAGGCGCCGCAATGTACCAGCGTCCCCTTTTTATGTAAATGACGGCAGGCCTTATTTGGCCGGATTTTCGTCGTTTCTCAAGGCGTCGCGGGGGAGCTGAACAACAAGGTCACTGACACCGCCCGCTGCGTTATCCGCGATCAAAACGGCAAGGGTTTTCCACCGGGTTTCCATCGCCTGGCGCGGAATGGCATTTTGCTGTGTCAGCTTGCCCAGTTCCTGCCCGGCCGTGTCCATGACCGACCATGTAATTCGGATGGGTCTTGGTTCGGCACTCTCGGGGCCGAGTTCTATCGAGCCCGCGATGATCAGTCCGGCGCCTTCCAATCCATTGGCAATCCCGAAATCGCGTTTCTTCAAAGCGGCTTCCATGGCACGACGCAATGGCTCCGCTGCCCGATCCGGTGCGCCGTCCAACGGCCATACGTGAAGGGTAATATGCGATTTGTTGGTCGATTGGTCGTTTTCGCCTTTTACCAGTTTGGCGATGTCGGCGGCGGCGGCCTTGACCAGTGGGCGGAGTACGCTTTGACCGCTTTTTTCCCAATCGCCCCGGGGAAAGGCCCCGGGAAAGGTAAGCGTCGTGTCCTTGCTGCGCAGATTTTTACCGCTTCTGTCAATAAGATCCCATCTGACCGCAATTTCGGTCCGGGTGCCGCCGGCCGCCTTACGGATTACTTCGCCTTTCAGAAATCTGCTTCGTCGATTGCCGCGGTCGGGGCTGGCAATGATTTCATGGGACAGAAGCGCTTCCGCCATGGCCATCGACAGGCCACGCGCCGTGGGATCCGGAAGGCCGGCAATTGGCAGAATAGTGATGCCCGCGAAATCCGATGACGGGACAACGATTGGATTGATGGCGCTTTCCGGATGGGCGAAGGGCTGCGGTACCGGCTGGCAACCAACAACGATCAGGTAAAGCGCTGCTGTCAGCGCAGTTTTAGCCAAAGCATCAGACCAGGACACAGCTCGCCACCAGACCCAGAATACAGAAAACCAGAAAGATGATCAGGTGCGGCACGATTATGGTCCCGTCAGGACGATGGCCGACAGGCCGCGGCCGAAATCGGTTTCGCCTCTATGTGTCGAGCGGCGGTAGCTGAAAAAGCGCCGGTCTTCGGCGCAGGTATCGCCCCCCACCCAGCTGGCATCGGCAATACCGGCGCGGTTCAGGTGTTGCGAGACAAAACCCGGTAGATCGAAGCGGTACCGTCCCTCGTCATCGCCGGTGAAAAAATTGTTGTTGTCATCATCGGTGGCGAGAAACTGGTCGCGAAATTCGGGGCCCACCTGATAGGAGGCTTGTGCGATGCAGGGTCCGATTGCGGCGCTAATATGCGAGCGCCGTGCGCCAAGCCCTTCCATGGCGGTAAGCGTGGCTTCGATGATTCCATCAAGCGCGCCACGCCACCCCGCATGGCAGGCGCCAATGATGCCGGCATCGCGGTCGGCGAACAGCACGGGCGCGCAATCCGCCGTCAGAATGCCGAGGGCTATGCCCGGTACACATGTGGCCAGCCCGTCCGCTTCAGGCGCGGCATCGGGCGACCAGGGCTGTTCGACGACGACGACATTGGCGCTATGGACCTGATAAGGTGTTACCAGCGCCGTGGCTGGAACGTCGAACGCGCCGCACACGCGCCGTCGGTTTTCGGTGACATTGGCGTGATCATCGTCGGATCCGAAGCCGCAATTCAGCGACAGGTACAACCCGCCGCTCACGCCGCCCTCGCGGGTGAAAAAAGCGTGCCGCACGCCTTTCGCCCTGGTCAGAGGCGGCGCTTCGATCCCTCGCAATGGCGGCGTTTGCTGCGTCATCAGTGCGCAGATCTCCTATAATCTGGCGCCTTTGCCAGCGCTTCAAATCCGGCCGGAACGCCCAGCCTGGCGTCGGTCAGCGCGAGAACCTTGAACAGAGTGCCCATTCCCCGGGCGTCGATCAAGCGACGGCATCCGCTATGCAGCAAATTTGCCTGGGGCTCATCCTGGTTCGCCGCCAATTTGTTCGTCCGCGCCTCGATCCCCAAATTGGAGAGGAAGGCGCCCTGGGAAACCGGTCCAAACGGGACTGCTCCGGCGGTCCGCGCGGTCGCGGCAAGCGCGCTGAAATCCACGTGGGCCGTCAAATCCGCATCGCCTGGGTCCACCAGAATATCATGATAGTCGTGCCCTCGGACTGCCTGGAGTGTTTCGCCGACATCTCGGTGCCGATGCCCGTAATCAATGATCAGCGCCGCGATCCCACCGGTTGCAAGTCGCCCGCCAATGGTGGCGCCTATTTCAAGGCCTTCAGGGCAGTGTTCGAAAAGGCTGCCGGGCGGCGCCGCGGCGACGGACGGGGGAATAAGCCCCGCCGTGACGATGGGTGTCCTATCGACGACAAAATTCAGCCGGCCGGTCAATGGGTCGAGTCCGACGCACCGTCGATTCCATCCGTTTTCGGTCCTGACATATTGTTCAATCGGCAAGGCGTCGAAAAATTCATTGGCTATATAGAGGCAAGGGCCATGGGGCACCGAGTCGACCGCATCGTGCCATGTCGTATCGTAGCCCTGCAATTTTTCCTGCTGGAGATTGCGAAGGACGGGACTCGTTTCCACGAGGTGTATTTTTGTAGCGGCGATAAAGTCCGGGACAGCGCCGGCCGCCCGCAGGGCGTCCGCCATCAATGTCCCACGACCGGGGCCCAGCTCGACCAGATGAAGGGGGCCGGGTCGGTCGGCCTGTTGCCAGGTGGCAACACACCAAAGGCCGATAATTTCGCCAAAGACCTGGCTTATTTCCGGTGCGGTTATGAAATCGCCATCCCGGCCCAGCGGATCGGCCTTGCGATAGTAACCGTATTCGGGATGCGCCAGCGCCAGCGCCATATAATCTGAGAGCGGCATCGGACCATGGTCACGGATGCGGTCACGGATCAGCTGTTCGACCGGTGTCACGTTTTCCATCTGGCCTGGAAAATAAGCCATAGCCCGATTGCGATAAGCGGTAAGGATAATAACTGCCCCATCGTCGCGATACCCAGCAGCGTACCAAGATGGGCGTCGGGTTCGCGAACAAATTCAATCGAGAACCGGGCTATGCCGTAGCCGGCGCAGAAGGCCCCCGAGATCATCCCCGGGCGGCGAAGGGCGTTGATTCCGTATATCAGCGCGGCAAGAACAATAAACAGAGCAAACCCTTCGAGCGCCGCCTCGTAGAGCTGGCTCGGGTGCCGGGGCAGGGGCCCGCCGCGGGGAAAGACCACGGCCCAGGGTACGTCGGTCGCGCGGCCGAATAGTTCGCCATTGATAAAATTCGCAATGCGGCCAAAGAACAATCCGATCGGCGCCGCCGCACAGATTAAATCCGCGAAGGACAAACGAGAGATCTGTCGCCTGCCGCAGTAAATCCACAGTGCCGTCAATACGCCAAGGACGCCGCCATGAAACGACATGCCGCCTTTCCACATTTTGAAAATTTCCAGCGGATGGGAAGTAAAATATCCGGGTTGGTAGAACAGGACATAACCCAACCGCCCGCCGAGAATAATGCCAAGCGTGGCCCAAACGACGAAATCGTCGATATGCGCACGGTCGATCCGGCCATCGGTGCGCGTGGCAATCCGCATGGCGTAGCGCCAGCCCAGCACGATGCCAAAAATATAGGCGAGCGAATACCAACGAATAACGATTGGCCCAAGTCCGATCGCTACAGGGTCGATGGCTGGAAAGGCGATGGCGTACATTGTCGGGATATCTGTTGGGGGGGCTGTCAGACAGGGTGATGTTTAAAGATAAGGATCGTCCTTTAACAGAAAATCTTGCACATAGCGCGCAATGCCTTGCTCCAGCCCCGTGAAGGATTTGCTGTAGCCTGCCTGGCGTAACCGCGTCATCTTCGCTTCCGTGAAATACTGATATTTATCCCGGATGGGTAAGGGGGTATCGATATAGCGGATTTCGGGCTGTTGGTTTAACGCCTTGAAGACTGCCTGGGCGAGATCGCCGAAACTCTGCGCTTTCCCGGTTCCGACATTAAAAAGCCCCGAGACAGTGGGGTTTTCCATCAGCCAGATCATGATATTCACGCAATCATCGACCCAAATGAAGTCCCGCATTTGTCCGCCGTCCTTATAGTCCGGATGGTGGGAGCGAAACAGCACCGCGGCGCCGCCGTCCGATACTTCGCGGAAGTTTTTCAGGGCGACGCTGATCTGACCTTCTTTATGGTATTCGTTAGGTCCGTAAACATTAAAAAATTTCAGGCCGGCCCAATGCGGCGGTTGTTGCTCGTTAAGATGACGCGCAATCCACCGGTCAAACAAATGTTTGCTCCAGCCATAGGCATTCAAGGGCGCGAGTTGTGAAAGCGCCTGACGGCTTCCATCGTCGTCAAATCCCTGCCGGCCATCACCGTAGGTCGCCGCTGAAGAGGCATAGATCAGGGGTATTCGGAGACGGGCGCATAAAATCCAGAGATCGCGGGACAGCCGAAAATTATTCTCGATGATCAGATCGGCATCGGTTTCCGTGGTAGCCGATATGGCGCCGAGGTGAAAGACAGCATCCAGACGCGAACTGTTTGATTCAACGAAGCCGGGCAGATCCTCCGGCGTGATTAGATCGGATAAATCCCGTTTTGCGATATTACGCCATTTTTCGTCGGTGCCGAGCCTATCACAAACGACAATGTCGTTGGCCTCCCGGGCCTCAAGCCCGGCAACAAGGTTGGAACCAATAAAACCCGCCCCGCCCGTGACCAGGATCATAGTACGGCTCTTTCATGCCCGATGACGCGTCTCTTATAGGGTTCGTGCGAACGGTCTTCAAGCGTGGTCATGGCGGAGCGCGCGGGGCACACGGTGGTGGGCCGCCTTGGTTACCGCGCCGGTTGAAACCGGCTTGGCTCCAAAAGCACTTTCTCTGAAATAATTTTTGACGTCGTGGGGTCTTCGACGTCGACAATAACGACGTGCTTTGGCACCTTTTCCAAGGCAGTAATTCTCGTTACTTCCCAAACAAATCCCGTGTCCGATCGAAACCGCTGCCCAAGATGAATATCCCCGATACGCATAGCTATCTCCCTAGTGACTACCGCGAAGGAAACCACTGGGCCGGTTAACAACACGTTAAATTGTTGGCGGCGGACAGGGCGATAAAACAGGGCGATAAAATTTTCAGCGTTTGTGGAACCGGTCCCGGGTTGCTTGCCCGCATCAGGCGACATCGACATACTGTCGGGGCCGGACATCGACATACTGTCCGGGCCGTAAGACTGTTGTTACTTGAAGGGTTTTCCTATCATGCAGACACGCAACCGATTGTTCGATGACGCCGCCCGAATCGCCGGTGGGGCTGTCGGTACGCTGGCTGGCGCCAAACGTGAAATCGAGGCACTTGTCAGGCAACAGCTTGAACGCGTGTTGACGTCGCTCGATCTCGTTACGCGTGATGAGTTTGAAGCGGTCAAGGAAATGGCGGCGAAGGCGAGATCGGAACAGGAAGCGCTGGCGGAACGGCTCCAGGCCCTTGAGACAAAACTGGCGAAAAAGAAACCGTCTTCCCCCAGAACCAGGCAAATGCCGCGTGAGAAGAAGAGCGGCGATGTTTAGCCCGATCTAATCTTTTCCACAGAAACAATCGGTCGGAGGGCAAATATGGCTTGCACTCCGACTCTCCTTTTGGCACCCTAAATATTGTGGTTGGCCGCGGTACAGACACTATATATCCAGTTTGTCCCGCAATTTTGACCGGTCAGCAGGTGGGTGGTTCGCCGCAGGGTAGCGCGGCTAAACAAGGGGAAACAGGATGGCGATCGCAGCGGTCGAGGAACTGGACGAACTCGCGGCCAACCCAATCGATCTCATTGAAACGTTCGCGTCGGCGCATGGATGGTCCTTCGATCGCGGCAACGATAGCGAACTGGTGATCGAAGTCCCTGGCCAGTGGGCGGATTATCGTTTGTTTTTTTCGTGGCTCGACGATTTGTGGGCGATCCATTTCGCCTGCGCCTTTGACATGAACGTGCCGGATCATCGTCGCGCGGCCATCAACGAATTGCTCTCCCGTATCAACGAGCGCATGGCGGTCGGACATTTCGACCTCTGGGCGGATCGCGGTCTGCCTGTATTCCGTCAATCCACGTTATTGCGCGGCGCGCACGGTCTCAGTGTCGAGCAGCTCGAAGACCTGGTGGAAATTGCGTTGGCTGAATGCGAACGCTTTTATCCGGCCTTTCAGTACGTCATATGGGGCGGTAAAACACCGGTCGAAGCGGTCGATGCCGCTATGATCGACACAGTCGGCGAAGCCTGAGCCCCAACACCTAAATCGGTGTCATTCCGGGCCAATCGCTTTTTGTCAGGTTTATAATTCATTCCTTCGGCGTGGACCGCGTTGGCGTTTGCCCGCGAATCTTCCTATTGTGCCGTAGCACAATTATTCGAATTTGAGGAATAGGCTTCACCATGGACCAACAATTGCTCCTTGTCGGATGTGGCAAGATGGGAGGCGCCTTACTCGGCGGCTGGCTGGGGCGCGATATCAGTCCCGATGCGGTGACAGTCATTGAACCGTTCGATACCGGGATACTCCATCAAAAATTTCGCGTGACTGTTGTTAAAGAGATCGCTGAACTTGCGGAAACCTGCCATCCCGATGTCGTTATCTTCGCCGTTAAGCCTCAGGGGATGGCTGAAATCGTGCCGGATTATGCGCGGTTTGTCAGACCCGAAACCGTATTTCTGTCGATTGCCGCCGGCCGTCCGATCGCTTTCTTTGAAGAACATCTCGGCAGCCACGCGGCGGTGGTCCGCAGCATGCCCAATACACCCGCGGCCGTTGGGCGTGGCATTACCGTTGCCTGTGGTAACGCGTATATGACCGCTGATCAGCGGGCGGTCTGCCACGCTTTGCTCGAAGCGGTGGGAGAGGTTGCCTGGGTTGATGATGAAAAACTCCTGGACCCGGTCACCGCGGTATCGGGCAGTGGGCCGGCTTATGTGTTTCTGCTCATTGAAACATTGGCGCAAGCCGGCGTCGCCGCGGGGTTGGAACCGGGACTTGCCGAAAAGCTTGCGCGCGCCACCGTGACCGGAAGCGGGGAGCTTGCGCATCTATCGGCTGATCCGGCCGCGACCTTGCGGGAGAACGTAACCAGCCCCGGCGGCACAACGGCGGCGGCGCTTGATGTGCTGATGGCCGCGGATGGGCTGCGGGACCTTATGACCCGCGCGGTTGATGCGGCGACCAGACGATCACGGGAACTCGCCGGTTGATCGCGTGAACGGGCGGACGGTTAGAGCCCTATCGGACCAAATGGCGTCAAATGGTGCCATTTGGTCAGATAGGGCTCTAGTTCGGCGTGATCGCGAAGGGGCTGTAGCATGGCTTTCAATTGAGCGAGCGCCCGCACTTCCAGCTGCCGCACACGCTCCTTCGATAAGCCAAGTTCCATCCCGAGAGCCGCCCGGCTCGGCGCCTTGTCGGTCAGAAACCGACGGCGGATGATCAACAGTTCGCGTGGCGGCAAACCGGAAAGGGCGCGGCCCAGCCACTCCAGCCAAAGGCGGCCCTCACTTTCGGCCACCAACGATTCTTCTGGCGTTGGGGTTGCATCCTGAAGCCGTTCGATAATCGGCGGTTTGCCGCCAGTGTCGGGAAATGTCGCGTCCAGGGACACATCTGGGCGAGCGATTCTCCGGGCGAAATTCACTACCTCGGCCACGGAGGTGTTGAATCTGTCGGCAAGTCCCCTGGCGAAGTCCTCGCTCAGCCCTTCGCCGTCGACCAACTCGCCAATTCGGCGACGCAAATTGAAGAACAGGCTTTTCTGCGCCGCCGTGGTGCCGATTTTGACCAATGATCGCGATCGTACGACATAATCCTTAATCGCGGCGCGGATCCACCACATGGCGTAGGTCGACAATTGAACATCGCGGTCCGGGTTAAACCGCCTGACGGCTTCCAACAGGCCTACTGTTCCCTCCTGGATAAGGTCCGCCAGAGGGTGTTCCTGATTGTTGTATCGTTTGGCGATATGAAGGACAAAACGCAAATGGCTGGTGACCAGCTTGGCCGCCGCCGCCCTGTCGCCGAGACGAAGACGCCTAAACAGCTCCTGCTCCTCGGCCCGGCTTAGCCGCGGTTGGCGCAGGGCCGAACCTAATAGGCCTTTAGTCGATGGCTGGCGCATGAATATTCGCCGGTCTTTTGCCCTAAATTTCACACTCGCACACAGTGGAATACCGCTCTATGGCATCCAGTGCAACGCCGCACTTGGAATAGGCGGATAGGCCACGTAGACTATTGAAACTTGGTAGGGAAGGGATATGGCGAAACAACCGCGACCAATTCGCGACAATGTTGTCGACACGGCTCTGAAACTTGCCGCTGATACAGCGTGGCGGCGTATTTCTCTCGGCGACATCGCCCGTGCGGCGGGCATATCGCTCGCCACGCTGCAGGAAAATTTTTGTTCGAAGACGGCAATAGTCGTTGCTATCATGGCAAAAACAAACGCCGCGGTGTTGAGTGGAATTGATTCCTCGTCGGATACCGAACCGGCCCATGACCGACTTCTCGACGCTCTTATGCGTCGGATGGATGTGTTGCAGCCTCACAAAGCGGCCATTTTCTCCATTCTACGGGATATGCCCTCCGACCCGGTTGGCCTTTTTTGCCTCGCGCCGGACTATTTTAACGCCATGGCCTGGACTCTGGAGGCCGCCGGTATCGGCTCTGCCGGTCCAGGCGGCCGGCTTCGCGTGAAAGGGTTGGGCGTTATCTATCTCGGCGCCCTGTGTGTTTGGTCGCGAGACGATTCCGCCGATCAGGGTAGGGTTCTGGCATATCTGGACCGTCGATTGCGTCAAGCGGAACGGTTGGCCAAATGGATACCCGATGGCAATTTATTTGCCCGACGCCGTCAACCCGCGACGGAAAACGATCCCAAATAACCAGTGTATGCCGGGAGGCCTCGGCTAATATCAGCGTCCCTTGGTATAAGTAGATTTACGATCAGACCGGCAATCGCATGCGCGCGCGGGTGCCCCCGGTCGGTGAGTTTTCCAGGACCAAATCGCCACCCAGTCCCCGTATGACATCACGCGCAATCGCCAGGCCAAGTCCGGTGCCCGCCGTATCGGGGCCGCGCGCATTGTCCAGCCTGTAAAACGGCCGGAAGACTTCCTCTCTCTGATTTTCAGGGATACCGGGGCCGGAATCGTCAATCGTGATTTGGATAGCACCCTGGGTGCGGCTTGCCTGGATCGAGGCATTGCCGCCATAGATCAGGGCGTTGTTGACGAGGTTGGTTACGCAGCGTCTGAATGCATTGGGCCGCAACGGCACGGATAGATCGCCACTGGTTTGCAAAGTGATGTCGGTGTCTTTCTTGTCCATGCGATTGACGATCTCGGCGAGAATATCGCTCACGTTACTGACGGTCACACTTTCCGCGCCTTCGCCGCGGGCAAAGGAAAGATACGCCTCGACCATTTTCTCCATCTCGGAAATATCCGCTTTGAGGTCCGCGATATCGGCGGATTCTTCCAGCATCGCGAGCTGCAGCTTCATGCGGGTCAGCGGCGTTCGAAGATCGTGGGAAACCCCGGCGAGCATGTCCGTTCTTTGGCTGATCATGCGCTGGATTCTGTCGCGCATCATATCGAAAGCGGCCGCTGCCTGGCGGATCTCCGTTGCTCCCTCGGGCTTGAAGTCCCGTACATCGCGACCCTTGCCGAAATTTTCCACGGCGTTCGCCAGCCTACGAATCGGCCGGACCTGATTGCGCATGAACACCATGGCAACAGCAAACAGAACGAGCGACGTACCAACCATCCACATCACGAAAATATAGGTGGTGGAGCTGAACAGCCGTTCCTTGTCGACGGCGACATCGAATATCCCGTCCGGTAACTGAACCTGGATACGCACCTGATTCTCGTGTGACCGGGTGTCCATATGAAAGGGCCGCCGGACCCGCTCGCGGAGCGCGTTTCCCAACATCTTGTCGAGGATGCTGTTGCCTGTGGTGTAAGGCTTATTGGGTAATATTGCCCCTGGTTTGAAATTGATCCGCAGATCGAGCCGCGTTTCGGCCGTATGGAGAATGTGCGCCTCGTTCGCGGCGCCCGCGAAGGTGCGCCGGTTTTCAATAACGCTGGCGATTTCGCCTGCCACAGCGGTCGTTAAGCGGCGGGTTATGGTCTCCCAATGGCGATCGTAAAAGATCCATGTTGAAACGATCTGCAACAGGATGAGCGGCATAACGATAATCAACAGGGACCGCCCAAGCAGTGAGCGTGGCAGGAATTTCTTGATTGGGAACATGGTCAATTGGTCAATAGTTCGTTAGTTCGGCGGTTCGTCAGTTCGGCCGCAACATATATCCGCGTCCCCGAATGGCGTGCAGAAATCGGGGCGCGCGCGGGTTCGGTTCGATCTTGCGCCTTAATCTTGTAACCTGTACGTCGACGGTACGGGCGTTGCCATCGATTGAACTCAATTTTATTAAGTCGTCCCGGCTTACCGTTTCGCCGGCGCGGCGCGCCAGGGTACGCAACAATCCTACCTCGACACTGGTGAGGTGGACCAACTCGTCGCGGCGCCAAAGCTCGCCACGATCGACATCGAAGGTGCAGTCGCCAAGTTGTATTCGAGACGACGGCGCCGCCGACGCGCTTCGTCGGAGAATTGTCGAGATGCGCAGCAGAAGTTCGCGGGGTTCAAACGGTTTCACCAGGTAATCATCCGCGCCGCGCTCCAGACCGGCGATGCGGTCTTCGACGTCTCCCCTGGCGGTCAACAGCAATATGGGGGTGTCGCCGTCCCCTCTGATCGATTGGGTGAGCGATAGGCCGTCTTCGCCAGGCATCATGACATCCAAAACCACCAAATCGAAGGTAATGCCGCTCAATATCGTGCGGGCCTCGGCTGCGTCGCCCGCCACCGAGACAATGAAGTCGTGCTCATTCAGATAGCGCCGCAGCAATTCGCGCAGACGGGTATCGTCATCGACAACTAATATATGAGGCGATTCACTCATTTGCCCACAGTGTAGCTGAATTCATCCGGCCTGCCGAACTTTGATGCGCGCGATTTTCCGTCAATCATCCGCCGCCATAAAGCAGTCTTTTCCGCGACAATTTGGCGCAGTGCATCTGACGGATTGACGCGGCGGTTCGCAGCGACTACAAGACCCGCGGGTCACAACCCCCCAACGGGTTGCGTCTCTTCTGTGAGGGAGAGTTACATGACAGAAATCGATGAAGCTGCGCATCCCGCGCGGCGCCCCCAAAATCCTTGCTTCTCATCCGGCCCCTGTGCCAAACGGCCAGGCTGGTCCGCATCCGCACTGGCTGACGCTCTGGTCGGGCGGTCACATCGGTCCGGGCCCGGGAAATCCCGGCTTGCCGATGTACTAAATCGATCGCGCGCCATACTCGGTATACCCGACGATTATCGCATCGGCATTGTGCCCGCCTCCGATACCGGCGCCGTTGAAATGGCGTTGTGGTCGATTCTCGGCGCGCGTGGCGTTGATATCCTGGCGTGGGAGAGTTTCGGCGCGGGCTGGGTAAACGATATTACAAAGCAGCTCAGGCTCGAAGACGTCAGGATCCTGGACGCGCCCTATGGCGAGTTGCCTGATCTGACCCAGGCGGACTGGTCTCGAGATGTGGTCTTTACCTGGAATGGCACCACCTCCGGCGTACGGGTGCCGGATGGCGACTGGATCCCGGATGACCGTGCCGGCCTGTCCATTTGCGATGCCACATCGGCCGCTTTTGCCATGGCGTTGCCGTGGGACAAGCTCGATGTGGTCACCTATTCCTGGCAGAAGGTCCTGGGCGGCGAGGCGCAGCATGGTGTCCTGGTTCTGAGCCCGAAGGCGGTCGAACGGCTGGAAAGCTATTCCCCGCCGTGGCCGATGCCGAAAATCTTCCGTATGACGAGCGTCGGTAAACTGATCGAAGGCATTTTTCGCGGCGAAACCATCAACACGCCGTCGATGGTCTGCGTCGAAGATGCGCTTGACGGTCTGAAATGGGCCGAATCAATCGGCGGCGCTTCGGCGCTGGTGGCGCGGTCGAGCGCCAATCTCGCGGCCATTGAAAATTGGGTGGCGCGGACCGATTGGGTAAGTTTTCTCGCTTCCGACCCGGCAAGCAGGTCTTGCACGTCGGTTTGCCTGAGCATTGTCGATCCCTGGTTTCTCGGCCTGGATCCCAAGGCCCAGGCGGCCATTCCGAAAAAAATCGATGCGCTGCTCGAAAAAGAAAACGTGGCTTACGACATAAACGGTTATCGCGATGCGCCTCCCGGTCTTCGGATATGGGCGGGGGCCACCGTCGAGACCGACGATTTGGAAGCGTTGTTTCCATGGCTGAACTGGGCCTTCGCATCGGCGAAGGCTGACGTTGCGGCCGTGGCGTAAAGGAAATTTCATGCCGAAAGTACTGATTTCAGACAGTCTCAGCCCGAGCGCGGTCGAGATTTTCAAAAACCGCGGCGTCGAGGTCGATATGAAGACCGGGATGTCTCCCGAGGAACTCATCGCCTGTATCGGCGAGTATGACGGGCTCGCCGTGCGGTCCGCCACCAAGGTCACGCCCGAAGTGCTGGCGGCGGCGACGTCGCTGAAAGTCGTTGGCCGCGCCGGTATCGGCGTCGATAACATCAATCTGGATGCCGCGTCGGCGCGCGGCGTGGTCGTGATGAACACCCCGTTCGGCAACGCCATCACCACGGCCGAGCATGCCATCGCCATGATGTTCGCGCTGGCCCGGCAAATTCCGCTGGCCGATCGTCTGACGCAATCCGGCAAGTGGGAAAAATCCCGCTTCATGGGGATGGAACTGACGGGCAAGACCCTTGCGGTCATCGGCTGCGGCAATATCGGCTCGCGGGTCGTGGAACGCGCGCAAGGGCTCAAGATGCGGGTGGTGGTCTATGATCCTTACCTGACACCCGATCGCGCCGCCGATCTGGGCGTAGAAAAACTCGAATTGCCTGAACTGTTGAAGCGGGCCGATCTGATCACGCTGCATACGCCGCTGACCGACGCCACCCGCGACCTGCTCGACGCTGAAGCCTTCGCACAAATGAAAAAGGGTGTGCTGGTGATCAATTGCGCCCGCGGTGAGTTGGTTGTCGAAGAGGACATGAAGGCGGCGCTCGAATCCGGTCAGGTCGGCGGCTATGCCGTGGATGTGTACGCAACCGAACCGCCCAAAGGTTTCAGCCTGTTCGGGATGGAAAACGTTATCGCCACGCCGCATCTCGGTGCATCGACCTCGGAGGCGCAGGAAAATGTGGCGCTGCAGATCGCCGAACAGATGTCGGATTATCTGCTGACCGGCGCGGTGGTGAATGCCATCAACATGCCGTCTGTCAGCGCCGAGGACGCGCCAAAGCTGAAGCCCTACATGCTGCTCGCCGAACTGCTTGGCAGCTTTGTCGGCCAGGTCATCCAGTCGGGGCTTAAATCGATCACCATCGAATATGAAGGCATCGCGGCGGAAATGAACACCCGTCCCATGACGGCCTGCGCCATAAAGGGCGCGCTGTCGCCGATGCTGGCGTCGGTCAACATGGTGAATGCGCCGCTGGTGGCCCGCGAACGCGACATCGGCGTTTCCGTCGTCAGCCATGAACGCGAATGCGAATATCAGACCCTGTTGCGTCTGACCGTCACTACCGAACGGCGGCAGCTCTCCATCGCCGGCACCTTATTCGGCGGCAACAAGCCGCGTATTGTCGAGATCGGCGGCGTTCCCATGGAGGCCTCGCTGGGGCCGCATATGCTCTATACCATGAACCAGGACAAGCCCGGGATCATCGGCGCCTTCGGCATGGCCATGGCGGAAGAAGGCATCAACATCGCGAACTTTGTTCTGGGCCGGACCAAACCCGGCGGTGACGCGGTCACCTTGTTGGAACTGGACCACCCGCTCAAGGAAATCGTCATCGAAAAGGCGCGGGCGCTTTCGAGCGTGATCGAAGTCACACCGCTCTACTTCCCGGCGATGGAACAGAAAAGCTAGGACGGACGCAAGGTCAAAGGCGCCAGCGATCGCCATGGTCGTCGCACCCTATTTTCCCAAAACGATATTGTCATCACGGCTCTCGCTTCGCTTGGCCGGGATGACAATTTTGATT
>JAQBTY010000484.1 GCA_027624735.1 Pseudomonadota bacterium
ACCCCCAACATGTTTCCATGAATGAATCACAAAACACTAAATATGGGAATCCCTCGCGAGTCAGCCTCAGCGCAAATTGGTATAAGCCGGCCGTGATATCGGGCAGGATTTCAGCGGCCGAGACGGTTGGAGCATGTATCACGGCGACCGGGTGCCGGGCTTTCCTCAACACCCGCATCGCGGTTTCGAGACGGTAACAATCGCCCGCCACGGCTTTGTCGACCATTCCGACTCCCTGGGCGCCAGCGCCCGGTTCGGCGAAGGTGATCTGCAATGGATGACGGCCGGGCGTGGCATCGTGCATTCGGAAATGTTTCCGTTAGTGCATCAGGACCAGGCGAACCGAACCGAACTCTTTCAGATTTGGTTGAACCTGCCGTCCAGAAGCAAGATGGCCGAGCCTTATTTCTCGATGTTCTGGAAAGAGGCGATCCCAACCCATACAGCGATCGACGCGGCGGGGGGCGAAACCACCGTGGTCAGCTATGCCGGGGCGTTGTCGGATGGTCAGACCCCGCCCAATCCGCCGCCGGAATCCTGGGCGGCGTCGGCGGAGAATCAGATTGTCATCTGTACCATTAAGATGGCGCCGGGGGCGAGTTGGACCCTGCCGGCCACCGATCCTGGATGCACGCGACGGTTGTTCTTTTTTCGCGGCGCCCTGGCGAATGTGGCTGGTCAGGATGTGGCGGTTGGAAACGCCATAACCTTGTCTGCAGGCGCGGATATAGCGCTCTCCAACAAGACCGAAGAAAGTGAGTTTTTGCTTTTGCAGGGCCGCCCGATTGGCGAGCCGGTGGCGCAACACGGCCCCTTCGTGATGAATAACCGTGACGAATTGCGTCAGGCCTTCGAGGACTATCAGCGCACCGCATTCGGCGGGTGGCCCTGGCCGGATCACGCGCCGGCCCATCTACGTCAAAGCACACGTTTTGCCCGATACCCCGACGGCCGTACCATAACGCCGACCGATGCCGTCTGATGGCACGGCCCTTAAGGAATAATTGCGTCGTCTCTCAGTTCCTGGAGTAGTTTCAGATACATCGTCTGGCTATCGACGACTTTGTTCCACCCGGCTTGGCGAAGTTTGGTGGTGGAGGACATGATGTCGTAGTCGGTGCCGTACAGCCAATCGGCGAAACTCCAATTGGCCAATGCTTCCAGGCGATAGTCGCGTAGGTTATGTTTGGCGCGGATTTCCTCCCACAAAGCACCTTTATCGGCCATATGAGAAACCAGATTGAGGGTCTGCACGGGACCGGGCGGCGTTCCAAAAAATCGCGCGAATTCCGGCCATAACTGCTCCCATCGAATAAAATCGCCATTGGTGACGTTATAAGCTTCGTTGGCGCACTGCGGGGCCGTTGCGATCCAACCCATCGCCTCGGCGAGAAAAGTTGCTTCAGTGGTCTGATACAAAGCCGAAAAGGCGCCCGGCTTGCCTGGAAACCGGAGTGGCAGGCCTAAATGCGCGCAAATCGACCCGTAGGCAGCCAGAATGGTGAGCTGAGAAATCGGACTTCCTACCGCGAAACCACAAATGCCATGTGGGCGCAGCGTCGACCAGGACCAGGACTGCCCTCGTTGATGGGCCTCCAGCCAATCCTGTTGTGCGTAGTAAAAGCACGGGACTAGCGAGCGCGGGTCATCTTCCTTGGCCGGTGTCTTGTAGGGCCCGACATGGCAGCCGTACCACTTGCTGCCATGCACCAGTTGGACATGCTCCAGGCTCGGTGATGTCGGAAGCAATGCGGTGATCAAATTTTTCAGCATTGCGAGATTTACATCGACCTCGGCGGCGAAAGTCGGGCGCGGCGCATAGGCGCAATAGAACACATGGGTAACATCGCGAACGTCACGCAAGACGGTGCGGCAAGCGTCGGCGTCGGTGAGATCAAGTTGATGGAAGCGTGCGTCGGTCTTGAAATCCGGCGCCCGCCGCGAGACGCCAATAACATTCCAGTCATCAAGCCCGCTAAGATAGGTCATCGTGGCCCGCCCGACGACTCCAAGAGCCCCGGCGACCAACGCGGTTTTCTTCGCCATGTCCTATGCCCCCGATTGATCCAAAACAATATCCTGGCCAATTTACAGCACAAAGGCGACTTTGAACGGCGTATCGCCGCCGGCTCGGCAATGTAGGGCTGGAATGCCGGCGACTTTGGGCTAAGCTCTGATCATAATTCCGGCGAATGCGGAATGAGGGGGAGAAGCGCCATGCAATCCGTTGCCAGCACAGAGGCGAAGGAAGTCGTGGTCACCCGGGCCGGAGGCACGGGGCGGCGGGTCGACTATATCGGCAGTCCGGGCATTATCGACGAAAACCCTCAGGCGTTTCTGGTCGACCGACTTTATCCGGATGCCCGGATCGAACCGCATTTCCATGACATCGATCAGTTCCAGATTGTCGTCGAGGGAGCGTGCAGGATGGGCAAAAAGGCCGCTGATTCTGTGACCTTTCAATACGCCGACGCCTACACGCCCTATGGCCCAATCGTTGGTGAACAGCAGGGCTTTGCCTTCTTCACCCTCCGACCCATCGCCAGCGGCGGCTTTTTCGCCATGCCGGGCAATCGCCACCATATGCCGGGCCGGGCCGGCCGCAATATCGCCGGGCGGTTTGACACCAGCCGACCGGCGCCGGCGCCGGGCGCGGTTGTGCGCGAGGCGCTGATGGCGAATACGGCGGATGGCCTCGACGCCGCGGGCATCCGCCTGGGGGCGGGAGCCGAATTCGAAGGCCTCGTTTCAGATGCTGGCGGCCAATACTATCTGGTCTGTGAAGGTGAAGTACGACAGACAGCGGCGGGAGGGCAGGAGGATAAAATCCTGACTCGTCACTCGCTGATCCATGTCCCATCCGGCGAAACGT
>JAQBTY010000485.1 GCA_027624735.1 Pseudomonadota bacterium
TAGTAAGGTGGGTTCTGAGGGGGGGAGGGGGTAAAATTTCATTTTTCGAGGAACAACCCCATGCAAAGTAGGTTTTGAGCCTGATTTTGCCGTTTTGGCGGGCAAGCGGGGCAATTCCTCAACTCCGCCACCCGTGCTATAATCTCGCGAAATTCGGGAGGTGCAGCCATGAACCCTATTCGGATCAGTAAGCTGGATCATGTGGTGTTGCGGGTCGCGGATATCGAGAAATCGATCCATTTCTACCGCGATATTCTGGGATGCCCGGAGAGACGGCGCAAAGAAGATGCGGGCCTCTATCAATATCAGGCCGGCGCGTCGATGATCGATCTGGTGCCGCTCGACAGTCCGGGCGGCCGGCGGTCGGGCTATGGGCCGCCGGACCGGGGCCGCAATCTGGAGCATTTCGCGCTCACGGTGGAAGAATTCGACGAAGACGCGCTACGCGCCTATCTTGCCGACAATGGCATCACGCCGACCAAGTCGGGACGGCGGTTCGGCGCCGACGGGTACGGACCATCGATCTATTTCAAGGATCCCGACGGCAACGAAGTGGAGCTCAAGGGGCCGTCCGAAGATTCAAAATAACCACCAGCTTAAGGGAGACCGCCTACATGTTGAAAATTATCGGCCGCAAGACGTCGTCCAACGTCCAGAAAGTCTTGTGGACCTGCGGCGAGTTGGGCCTGCCGTTCGAGCGCGAGGATCTGGGCGGGCCGTTCGGCGGCAACGATACGCCGGAATACCGGGCGCTCAACCCCAACGGAAGGGTGCCGACCATCGTCGATGACGGGTTCGTGCTGTGGGAATCCAATAGCTGTTCACGCTATCTGGCGTCGAAACATGCGTCCGGCACGCTTTACCCAACCGATCCGCAAGTAAGAGGCAATGGCGAGCGCTGGATGGATTGGCAGCTCACCACCATGAGCCCGACACTGGTGCCGGTGTTCTGGGGCCTGATCCGGACCAAGCCCGAGGACCGCGACATGGACGCCATCAATAAGGCCCGCATAAACCTGTCGGCCAACATCGCCATCGTGGATGCGCATCTGGCCGGATCGAAATATCTGGCCGGCGACAGCTTCACGGTGTGCGATATCCCCCTGGGCATCACCGCCTACCGCTGGTTCGCCATGGATATGGAACGCGAGGATTATCCTAACTTCAAACGCTGGTACGGTTTGCTGTGCGACCGCGCGCCGTTCCGGGAACACGTCATGCAGCCACTGGCATAGGACCCTTCATATGGCGGAAACAGCGGAACTGATTTCAAACCTCGATTGTGTCGAAGCCGAGATGAGTTACGTCGTCGATGACGGGATTCCGGCGGTCCGCTACGTGGATTGGCCGGAGGAAGAACACAAGGCGCACAGGCCGGCCTATGAAACCCGCCGCATGAGGATCAGCAACGGGCGCGCCAATATCGGCGATTTCACCCTGCCGACGCACGGGTTTAAATTTCTCACCCATGACACCGCGATGCAGGATTTTTTCGATGAAGACGAAGTCCGGCGGGTCTACTATCCGGAAACCGAGCAGCTCATCAAAGCCGAAAGCGGCGCCCGGCGGGTCGTCGTGTTCGATCACACGCTCCGGACCGCCGACGAATCGCGCATGGAAGAGGGCTGGATTCGCAACCCGGTTCACGGGGTTCACAACGACTATACCGAACGCTCCGCGCCGCAGCGGGTACGCGACTTCCTGCCCGATGAAGCGGACGAGCTCCTGAAGCACCGCTATGGCATCGTCCAGACCTGGCGGCCCATCAACAAGCCGGTGGAATCCGAGCCGCTGGCGCTGATCGACGGCGCGACCATCCCGGAAGTCGGCTTTATTCCCTATCAGCGGCGCTACCGCTACCGCACCGGCGAGACCTACCATATCGCCTACAGCCCGGAGCATCGCTGGTACTATTTCCCGCGCATGACGCGGAACGAGGCGATCGTTTTCAAGGTGTTCGATACCGACCCCGAGGCCGGTGTCCGCTTCACCGCCCACAGCGCCTTTAGCGACCCCACTACCCCGGCCAACGCCAATTTCCGCGAAAGCATCGAAATGCGCGCGCTGGTATTTTATTGACGATGTCACGCGCGTTGAGTTTCACCATCGATGAAATGTCGGCAAATGACTGGGCCGACGTCCGCGGGATATATGCGGAAGGTCTGGCGACCGGTCTTGCCGCCTTCACCACGACCCCGCCGGACTGGAAAGACTGGGATAAGGGGCACCTGACCCTCGGCCGTCTCGTCGCCCGCACCGACCATGGCGCCGTATCGGGCTTCGCGGCGCTGGCGCCGGTCCCCGATACCTGAGGCGCCGCCGGTGTCGCTGAGGTCAGCGTCTATGTCAGCGCCAACGCACAGGGCCAGGGGATCGGAACGGCGTTGCTGGAACGGCTGATCGAGGAATCGGAAGCCGACGGGTACTGGACATTACAGGCCCAGATGATCACCGAAAATCACCCCAGCCGGGCCCTGCACCGCAAATGCGGCTTTCGCGAGGTCGGCTACCGCGAACGCTACGGCCACATCGAAGAAAAATGGCACGACGTCATCCTGCTGGAACGCCGCAGCCGGCGAACCGGCGGGCCGGGGCTGCCGACGAAGACTTGTGACGGGTGAGGTTTGACACCCGTAACGTTATGGGTTACAATTTTTCATGATCCGATCTTTCCGGCACAAAGGATTGCGTGACCTTTACGCGAGGGATCGAACCAAAGGGGTTCGCCAGGACCAACTCCGGCGTATACGGGTAATATTGGCCCGGCTTGATGCGGCGCGGCCCTCTGTGCCAATGATGATGAGACATCTTCTCCCCCGGAGTTTAAGCTTGAGGGCGTA
>JAQBTY010000486.1 GCA_027624735.1 Pseudomonadota bacterium
GCGACAATGCGCCCGTGATCCATCACCACGATTCGGTCTGCCTTTTGAACTGTCGCCAGGCGGTGCGCGATGACGATTGTCGTCCGGCCTTCCATCAGTTTTTCCAGCGCCTGTTGCACGGCGCGCTCGCTTTCCGCATCAAGCGCGCTGGTGGCCTCATCAAGCAGCAGGAGCGGCGCGTTGCGCAGAATGGCCCGCGCGATAGCAATACGCTGGCGCTGTCCGCCAGAAAGCCTGAGGCCTTTTTCGCCCAGGAATGTGTCAAACCCTTCAGGCAGCGGATCGAGAAATTCGGTGGCGGCGGCGGCATCCGCCGCGGCGCGGATTTCATCACGGTTCGCGCCGGGCCGCCCATAGCCGATATTTTCCCACGCGTCCGCGGCGAAGACCACAGGGTCCTGTGGCACCAGGGCGGCACGGGATCGCAAGGCGGCGACATCGGCGTCGCGCAGATCGATGCCATCCAACGTCACATCACCCGATTGCGGATCATAAAACCGCAGAATCATCTGGAACACGGTGGATTTCCCGGCGCCGCTTGGACCAACCAGCGCCACCGTTTCACCCGGCGCAACGTCGAGCGAAAAGTCACTAAGCGCGGCATCGTCAGGCCGCGATGGATAAAAGAAAGTAACATCGCTGAACTGAACATGCCCGATTGCGGGATCCGGTAACGGCACCGGGTCAACGGGCGATTTGATTACCGGGTCGATCGCCAGCAGCTCTATCAGCCGCTCGCTAGCACCGGCTGCGCGCTGCAAATCGCCAATGACCTCGCTGATGGCACCAACAGATCCGGCAACGACGATGGCGTAGATGACGAAGGACGACAGCTCGCCCGCCGTCATGCGGCCGGTCAGTACATCGTGTCCGCCGAGCCACAAAATGACCCCGACCGACCCAAACACCAGCATCATCACCACCGCAGTCAGAAAGGCGCGCGCGCGAATGCGGCCCACCGCCGTCGTCAGCGCATCTGTTACCCGGCCGCCGAACCGTTCGCGGTCGACCGGTTCGTGCACAAAGGCCTGCACTGTCCGCACGGCGTTGAGGGTTTCTTCCAGATAGGCGCCGACATCGGCAACCCTATCCTGGCTGTCGCGGGACAGGCGCCGCACCCGGCGCCCAAACACGATGATCGGCACCACGACAAGCGGCACCACCAGAAACACGAAACCGGTCAAACGCGGGCTGGTTACCATCAGCATGGTGGTGCCGCCGAGGAACAGAAGCACATTGCGCAGCGCGACGGACACCTGCGAGCCAACGACCGATTGCAGCAGGGTGGCATCGGCGGTCAGGCGCGACAGCACTTCCCCGACCCGGGTAATTTCGAAAAACCCCGGGCTCAGCCCGATTACCTTGTTGAAAACGTCGCGTCTGATATCGGCGACGATGCGCTCGCCAATCCAGGAAACCAGAAAAAATCTTGCATAGGTGGCGGCGGTGAGGACCGTAATGATCACCAATAAGCCGATCAGCGCATTATCAAGGAGGCCCGTATCGCCGCTGCTAAATCCCTGATCGACCAGAGACCGCAGTCCGACCCCCATGATCAGCACCGCGGACGCGGCAAAGGTCAGCGCCACCAGCGCCCCGGCTATGGCCGCTTTATAAGGCGCCAGATAGGGAAGAATTCCCCGTAATGCGCCAATTTCCGCGCGCGGTCGCTGATCGGCCTCGGAAGGCGTCGCCCCCGCTTCCCCACCTTTTCCGCGACGTGCCACGCTTGATCCATTCCTTCAAATTTCGGTTGCCCTAAAAAGCACTACCGGCGCGCGCCGTCAATAACGCGCAACGCTTGCTAACCGACCGGTTATTGCTGTATAAACCCGCGCGCTCAAGGAGAATAAAATGAAGCCGGACATTCACCCCGATTACCATGAGATCACGGTCGTCATGACCGATGGGTCAAGCTACCAAACGCGTTCCACCTGGGGCAGCCCGGGCGATACGCTCAAGCTCGATATCGACCCGCACAGCCACTCAGCCTGGACGGGCGGCGCCCAGCGCATCAATAATCAAGACACGCAGGTCGCGAAGTTCAATAAGAAGTTCGAGAGCTTCGGCCTCAAATAAGCGTTCAGGCCGCCATTCCGTCCTGGAGCTGGCGGACAAGCGCCGCGATCCGCCGCGCCCGATCGATCAGGCTCCGCGCGGGCAAGGGCAGCCTGGCAAGCGCATCCCTGTCGCCGTCATTAGCATCGTCGGCAAGGGTGAGCTGACCGGCTGCCTGCCGTGCCCCTTCGTCAGCGGTAATTTCGCCGGCGGCGACCGCTTTCTGGACCATCAGCCAGGCCATTATTTCGGTGATTTGGCGGGTTACCCGCGACAGTTCGAGCGACAGCCGCATGCGGTCATTGGGTTCAAGCGTGCCGGAATCCTCTTTCGACTGGCCCGATACGTAATCGCGCATGGCAATCAGCAGAGCATAGGTGTCGTCATAGGCACGCTGTACGAAAGCGCTGTGTGAAAGGTCTGCCACGGGAACCCCGACCTGTCGTTATTCCGACCGTGTAACCTTAGGGAGTCTTACAGGCGAGTGTTAACAAATGATGTGTCCAAAAAAAAGAGCCGTCCCGAAGGACGGCTCTAGTTTCAACAGGGAGGCGTCAAAGGGATGGGATGAGTATCCATTGACGTAACGGTCAGGGAGACCAACCGTCATGTCAATATTTGACCCTATATGGTTAACAATAGGTTAACGATCTTCATCATTTTCAGGACGCGGAATTTTTTTTAAGGAAATCCCCCTTGACCTTGCCCCTTTGTTGTCCTCGTTTATAGGCAGAATCTGTTCTGGTTATGGTCCTGTTCGGACCG
>JAQBTY010000487.1 GCA_027624735.1 Pseudomonadota bacterium
CCACACTAGACGCCCATTGGCGGCGGTTTTCCGAAGGCGTTTACCGCCTTAAAGAAGGTTTGCTTGTCGTGCTGAATGACAATGCTTTGCTCGATTATGGCAACAAGGCCGCAGCCTAGCTAAGCATTGAAGGAGAGAAAGACTATGAAATCGTGCTTGGTGGTAGATGATTCCAAGGTTGTTCGGATGGTCGCCCGGAAAATTCTTGAGGAACTCGATTTTAAGGTTTCCGAAGCCGCGGACGGTCAGCTAGCACTGCAGGCGTGTCTGGCCAGTATGCCCGAAGTCATTCTGCTTGATTGGAATATGCCGGTCATGAATGGCATTGAATTTTTGCGGGCGCTCCGGGCGAGTAAGGGGGGGGATGCGCCCAAGGTGGTCTTCTGCACTACGGAAAATGATATGGCGCATATCCAGGAAGCGATCGGCGCCGGGGCTAATGAATACATCATGAAGCCTTTCGACAGCGATATCATTCAGTCAAAATTGTCCCAGATCGGAATTTTTTAGTGTCAATACTTGACGATCGCACGGCTAGCCGTACAGCGGGCAAACCATTTCGTGTGATGCTGGTGGATGATTCCGCGGTGATCCGCGGCTTCTTCCGGTGCGCAATGGAAGCGGAACCCGCCATCGAGGTCGTCAGTTCGGTTGGGAACGGACAAAGCGCGGTTGAAGTGCTGGCGAAAGTAAAGGCTGACGTGATTGTCCTCGACATCGAAATGCCCGTTATGGACGGTCTGACAGCCATACCGAAATTGTTGGCGATCGATCCAGATGTCAAAATTATTATGGCATCGACATTAACTTTAGCAAATGCCGATATCAGCTTGAAGGCAATGTCGATCGGAGCAACGGACTACATCCCCAAACCCAGTACGACCGCTGAATTGCATTCGGCCGGGACGTTCAAGAGTGACCTGATTGAAAAAATATTGGCATTGGGGCGCGCGAAACGAAAATTACCGCCAGAAGATCAAGAGGTCCCAGGCGTGGCGGCCACGAAAGTCGCGGCCCGCGCCGGGGCGGCCCGTTCCGGGCCGATCGTGCTCCGCAGACCGGCAATTTTGCCGGCAACATTCCTGGCTATCGGCAGCTCTACCGGCGGCCCCCAGGCATTGTTGAAAGTTGTTGCGGGTCTTGGTCAAGATTTCGATTTGCCGGTTCTGATTACCCAACATATGCCGCCTACCTTTACCGGTATTCTGGCCGACCATTTGTCAAAAGTGGCGAACCGCGAAGTCAAGGAAGCCAGTGACGGAGACGTGGTGCGGGCCGGATCCATCTATGTGGCGCGGGGCGATTATCACATGGTCGCCGTAAAAGACGGCAGCAATGTGGTCATCAGATTGAATCAGGACCCGCCGGAGAATTTCTGTCGGCCCGCGGTCGATGTCATGTTGCGTAGCCTGTCCAAACTCTATGGAAACCGTTTGTTGACGGTGATCCTCACGGGCATGGGCCACGATGGGTTGCTCGGTGGTCGCGAGGTAGTCGATGCCGGCGGTACACTTATTGCCCAGGACGAAGCCACGAGCGTGGTATGGGGCATGCCGGGCGCCGTAACCAATGATGGGTTGTGCAGCGCCGTCGTGCCGTTGGAGAAAATCGCAGCAAAAATACGAGAGTTATCGGGAAGGCCGGTTGCGTGAAACCTGAAAACTTTACATTTCTCGCTCAGTTTCTGAAGATTGAGTCGGGACTTATCATTACCGAAGAAAAAGCCTATCTGGTGGAAAGCCGCCTGGTGCCGCTTGCGCGCAAACGGGGGCTTGCCGATCTGGATGATCTGGTTATAGCGGTGCGGGGCAAGAAAGATGCGAATCTGAATAACGACGTTGTCGAAGCCATGACGACGAACGAATCTTTCTTTTTCCGCGACATTAAGCCGTTTGAAAGCCTTAAGAATACGGTACTCCCCAAAATCGTTCCGGCGCGTAAAGCCGCGAATGCGAAGAAAATCCGTATCTGGAGCGCCGCGTGTTCCAGCGGTCAGGAACCCTATACCATCGCCATGATGCTGAAAGAAAACCCGGCGATATTGCAGGGATTGGATGTGGAAATCATTGGAACCGATATATCCAATGAAATTTTGGATAAGGCGCGCGAGGGAATTTATACTCAGTTCGAGGCCCAGCGTGGTTTGCCTATCCAGCTATTGATGAAGTATTTCACGCAGGTTGGCGAGCATTGGCAGATCAATGAGGATATCCGCGGCATGGTGCAGCTTCACCACGCCAATCTGCTGCAGGATTTGAGCCGACTGGGTAAGTTCGATGCCGTTTTTTGCCGCAATGTGCTGATTTACTTTGAGGCGCCGACGAAAGCTCAGGTGCTGGGCCGTATAAGGGCGATGATGCCTGACGACGGGTATCTGTTTCTTGGTGCTGCGGAAACCGTCGTCGGCATATCGGACAGTTTCAAGACGATATCAGGGGAGCGGGGTGTTTATGCTACCGACACGGCGACAGCGATGGTGGCAGCTGCGGCAGCGGCTGTTCCTAAGCCGGCAGCCCCACCCATCGCAAAATCCGCCTGATGGATTTGCCGCCCCGCGGCTTGGCATTCCCGCATATTGTTGGATTTCTCCTGTTGTGGGAGATAGTTAGGGTCGGCACTCACGTGCCGACCAATTCTTAGCTGTCCAAAAGGGCCGCCAGGGCACGAGAAACTAAAACTCGGGCAATCAATACAAGGCCCATAAACCCAGCCACGCCGTCCAGGACAATTTTAACGACAATTGTACCTAGTAGTCTGAATCATCTAAAGCACAGGGTATAGGTTTTTCAGTTTGATGCGGGCGTCTTGTGTT
>JAQBTY010000044.1 GCA_027624735.1 Pseudomonadota bacterium
CACCAACCGATTCCCCTGGCAACCTTCGTCCGAATAAACCAGTAATTTAGATGATGCAGACTACTAGTGCCGTCGTGACAAAATCCTCACCGACTGTGCTGAGTTCCCGCTTCAAAAGCCCATTAGCAACGCCCACAGCTTCTGAATTTCTGCCAACACGTGTAAGCGCTATTGCGTGAGCAGGTGATCGCGGGAACGAATTCCGTAGACCAGCCGATTTACCGACCAGACCCGTCTCTGCCCGTTCGAAGGCTGCAATAGCTTTACGCCACCGGCTTTGAAGTGCGAGAGACTGTCCTGCAATTAATTCCGTTCTGATTCCGTCAGAAGCGCTTGGACTGAAGCCCAGTTTCGGATATGTCATCAACAAATACTGAGCGATGCGGGCGGCATCGCCATTCCGGCCCTGTGCCGAAAGGACCTCCGAAAATCTGGTCAGATGGCTATTGGTCCGAAGTGAGGAGCGGCCCAAACGAGCAAGCGAATCGCGTATGGCGTCGCGAAGTATCACTTCGGCCTCTAGTAGTTTTCCTCTCCGAACAAGAATACTTGCCAGAACATCAATGGTTCGTCCGTAAACGGTTTCACTGCGACTGGCATCGACGGGGCTAGAGCGCATCTGTACGCGATAGGTATCCCGATGCTTTACGGCTAAGCGTTGAAACCGTTCCGCCTCTGTCAGTTTCCCCTGTTCCGCCAGAAAAATTGCCTTGGCATCGTAAAAACTTCCTGTCCAAGCCTCACCATGCCGATCCCATTTCCGATAATTTTGAGCATTGGATAAAATTTCATCCAACTCGGCTAACAGCACAGAGGTTCTCTCAAAATTTCCGGCTGTCGCATATATTTTTGCAAGTACGGTCCTGTCGATGATTGTTTTCCCAACGATTAACGCCTCAAATAAGCGCGCACTCTTCGCATAATTGCCAATACTGTATTCGGCATATGCATGATGTCGCCGAATGTACCGACGCAAATCATCGTCATTTACGGCTTCTACATAAGGGTAAGCTTTACGGATATTTATTACGTCTTGATCCAATAATCCCAGCCTGCCCGCTGCCATAGTCCGCTCCGCATAGAACTGACCATGTGTGTTCTCGTCCGCGTCTGCTGGAAGTTTACTTGCGAGTATCGCCTTGTCGCGCTTTGCAGCCGTTGGATCGAGCGGCGGCTGACTAGCCAGTAACATTTCGATATCGACGATTGATTTCGGCGGAGGTGTGAAGGACTGCCCCTCGAAGCTCGCCGTGGCCTGCTTTGCTTCCTCTAACGAAAGCGCGGGTGGTTCATCCGGCTGACAGGCTGCAAGACCGAGAACAGTCATCGGTGCGAAGAACGACGCGCAGAAACGCCGTGTTTGAAGTCTGGCATTCTTGAGATCGAAATAGCTGGTATTGATCGGCATCAGTTTCTCCACCCGTCAGCGTTGTAACATCGTAACGCCGCCATTATGGGAACTATACGGCCGCGATTGATACGGACCATTCATGAACAATGTGAGCCCCGTCACTAAATCTCCCCAATAGCCGGGAATTCGATTAGCCTATCCGAATTATTCCCGGGCGGTGGCGGGGAACCAGCCGGGTGAGAAGGAAATGACCCCAAAATTCGATTCAGCGCTCGATCAGATCTCGATCTTCCGGGGGCTGGCTGAGGCCGAGCGGGTGACGATTGCGCGGCGCTGCACCTGGCGGCGGCTCGCGGCGCGCGAACAGGTCATCGGTCATATGGAATCCTCGACGGATGTCTTTTTCATCGTGCAGGGTCATTTGCGGGTCCTCAATTTTTCGCCGCTGGGCAAGCAGGTTTCGTTCGTGGATGTGGGGCCCGGCGAGATCATCGGCGATTTCGCCGCCATCGATGGGCAGCCGCGCTCGACCAATGTAGTCGCGCTGGACGATGCGTTTATCGGATCCATGCCGGCCGGCGTGTTTGGCAGCGTCATTGAAACCCATCCCGCCGTCGCGGCGGCGCTGCTGAAAAGGCTGACCGGCATTATCCGGCAACTCAACGAGCGGATATTCGAGCTGTCGACCCTGAGCGTCGGGAACCGGATTCATGCGGAGTTGCTGGCGCTCGCGCGGGCGTCCGGCATAAAGGACAATGCGGCGATCATTACGCCCACCCTTACCCATGCGGAGATCGCCAGCCGCGTTGGCTCCAACCGCGAAACGGTCACCCGCGAAATCAACGCGCTGACCAAATCCGGGATCATCAGGAAAGACAAGCGGACGCTGATCGTCGCGGACGTCGCCTGGCTGCAGGACTCGGTTGCCATCGAGCTCGGCGAATTATCGTTCGCCGCCGATAACGACGCCCTCTGACGCACTTTTTTCCAATTTTAGAGAACCGGCGCGAAACGTGACGGCGCGCACAGTTTCGATTCCGCGCCGGGCCTATATTGAATGGTGAGAGGGAAAGAGTTCCCATCGCAATCTCCTGGGGGAGGAAGCCATGAAAAAGTTTCACGACGACATATCCGACTACGATCCGCGCAACCATCGCTCCGATCTGCCGGGCGTCTATTCCGGTTTTGTCCTGCTCGCGCTGGTTATGGCGGGCCTGTTTCTGCTTTAGGTGGGCCATTTTGAATGGTGGAAAGAATGAAAACATTTGTATCGGCATTGGCGGGGTTGATGATGGTTGCTACCGCGGCGATAGCGGGCGGGCCGGCGGCCATCGTCGAGGAGATAGAACCGGCGAGAGCCGATATCGCCGCCATGCAATATGTAGAGCGGGGAAGAATTATCGATTTGGGAAAAACCGGCAGCCTCGTTCTCGGTTATCTTAATTCCTGCCTTCGGGAGCATATCACGGGCGGGATCGTAACCGTCGGGTCGTCGCGGAGCAATGTGACAGGCGGGCGCGCGACCACGGAGCGGGTCGAATGCGACGGTGGCGCGCTCATCCTCACGGCCGAACAGGCGGCGAAGTCCGGCGTCCTGGTATTCAGAAAACCGATGAGAGGCGCTACCCAGCGGCCGTGACTCGCCTAGCGGTCCCGGTCTCCTTACTCAGTTTTGACGGGCGGAAGCAGTTGCGCGGGCTCCTCGATCAGGCGCCGATAAATTTCGTGGCAGGCTGCCGCGCTGTCGGCGATTTGCCTAAGCAGGTCATCGAAGCTGTCGCTGCCGCAGACCTCGGCCATGAAATTGCGGCATCCTTCCGGTAAAACTTCCCGATCGAACGTCTCGCCGACGCTGAGCCTGACCACGCCCTGAACATTGCGCCAGAGCCGCATGGCTTTGATCAGACAATCGGCGGTTTCCTTTTCCAGGATCGAGGCGTCGCGCAGCCGGCGCAACGCCTCCGTCGTATTGGCCGCCAGGATCGTCGGCTGGCCGGGGGCGCGGTCCGCGGCATGCCGGAGTTGCAAATACTGCGCGATGAATTCGATATCGACCAGGCCGCCGCGCAAATTTTTCATATCCCAGGGACCGGCGGCCGGGCGGTCCCGTTCCATTCGGGCCCGCATATGGGCGACGTCTCTCAGCAGCGCGTCGGGGTCACGGCTTATGGTCAGGACCGCGCCGATTGCGTCTTCCAAATGGGCTTTCAGCGTGCCGCCGGCAACCACGACCCGCGCCCGGGTCAGGGCCATTTGCTCCCACGTCCAGGCGGAGTCCTGGTAATATTTGACGAAGGCTTCGAAGGATGTCGCCAGGGGGCCGGCATTGCCCGAGGGGCGCAGCCGCAGGTCGATGTCGTAAAGCGTGCCCTCGGCGGTCGGCGCCGTCACGGCGCCCAGGAACCGTTGTCCAAAGCGTGTGAAATAGGGGATGGCGGAGAGCGGTTTGGGACCGTCCGACGCATCGTCCGTGCATTGATAGACAAACAGAAGGTCCAGATCCGACCCGATGGTCATTTTGCGGCCGCCATATTTACCCAGCGCGACGATCGCCATGTCACCGCCCGCCATATGACCGTGCTGCCCGGCAAACTCGGCCATCAATCGCGGATATAGAGACCGCAAGGCGGTGTCCGCGATGTCCGAGAGCGCCGGCCCGGCGTCATCCGGCGTCGTATGGCGGCGCAAAATATTGACGCCGGTTTGAAACAGCCGGTCGTTTACCTGACGACGCAGAATATCCAGCACATCCTGAAAATCCTTTGCCTGGTCGAGCGCGGTGTCGAATTCCGCGATCAGGCTGTCCGCATCGGGCGTATCGTCGAAAAAATCCGCCGTGAGAACGGCGTCGAACAGGATCGGATAGAGCCGCAGCGTCTCGGCGAGCCGCGGCGCGCTGCCCATGATCTCGGCCAGCAGTTTCAGGAGACCCGGGTTGGTATAAAGCAGCGACAAAAGCTGCACGCCGGCGGGCAGGCCGGCCAAAAAATCGTTGAAGCGGATAAGCGCCGCATCCGGATCCAGTGTCCTGGCCAGAGCGCTGAGCAGCGCCGGCATAATTTCGGTGAGCAGTTCTTTCGCGCGTGTGCTGCGGAGTGCGCGGTAGCGGCCATGATGCCAGGCGCGAACGGTAGCCGATACTTTTTCCGGTTCGCGGAAGCCGAGCTCGGCCAGGGTCTTCAGGGTATCCGGATGATCCTCGCCGCCGGTAAAGACGAGAGAGCCGGGCCCGCCCAATTCGGGCGATTCCTCAAACAGACCGGCATACATGTCTTCCACGCGATGGAGGTGCCCGGCGAGCGCGGCGGCGAAGCTGTCGGTGTCGGCATAGCCCATGAAATTGGCGAACGCCGATAGCTTCCCGGGATCGGTCGGAAGCTCATGGGTCTGCTGGTCGTCGATCATCTGCAGACGGTGTTCGGTCATCCGCAGAAACCGGTACGATTGTTCCAGCTTCTCCGGCGCGTCTTCGGCGATATGGCCGGCTATCGCCAAGGTTCGAAGCGTTTCGCAGGTATTTCGCGCCCTGAGCGTCGGATCGCGGCCGCCCCAGATAAGCTGCTGGGTCTGGGCGAAAAACTCGATCTCCCGTATTCCGCCCCGGCCCAATTTAACATTGTGGCCGGCGATGGCTATGCGCGCGCCGCCCTTGACGGCATTGATCTGACGCTTGATGGAGCGAATATCCTGGATCGCCGCGAAATCGAGATTTCTGCGCCAGATAAAGGGCCGCAGAAATTCCAGAAACCGGTCGCCCGCCGCCCGGTCGCCAGCCACCGGGCGGGCTTTTATCATGGCGGCGCGTTCCCAGTTCTGCCCGGTGCTTTCGTAGTATGTCTCCGCGGCCAGGGTAGATAGAACGAGCGGCGTGGACCCAGGGTCCGGCCGCAAGCGCAGGTCGGTCCTGAAGACATGGCCTTCGCCGGTTCGTTCCTCGAGAATGCGCACCAGTTTGCGGGCGAGACGGACAAAGAATTGTTGCGGCGTCCGGCTCCCCCGATAGCGGACCAGATCGTGTTCGAACAGCAGAATGAGATCGATATCGCTCGAATAATTCAGCTCTAGGGCGCCCAGCTTGCCCATGCCAAGGACGATAAAGCCGGATGCGTGAGACGGGTCCTCGGCATCGGCAAGGTCGATTTCGCCCGCCCTCTGTCCCTCGGCGAGCAAATGGGAAACCGTCAATTGCAGGGCGATGTCCGCGAATTCGCTTAAGGCGCCGGTGATCCTTTCCAGAGGCCAACAGCCCGTGATATCCGCTATGCCGACCGACAATGCGACGCGGCGGCGCGCCCGGCGCAAAAGAGACATAAGCGCCTGTGTTGTGGTGTCCGGCGTTATGTCCCGACATAGGGCGGCCTGTGTTTCGTTCAGCGATTGTTCAGGTCCCCTGGTGAATATATCGCGGGCGAAGGCCACCTCGGACAGGAGGCAATGGGTCAGGAAAGGGCTATTGCCGAATATTGCAGCCAAAAGGGCGCGAAATCGGGTATCTTCAAGGGATAACTTAATGAATTTGGAAATTTCCGGATCGTCAAACCTGGAGCTGGAATTACGCCAGTTCTGCATGCCAAGTTCCACCGACCCCAAATTGCCTGGTATGGGCAATAGTTCAGGGTTCGGAACGAGGGTTTTTGAATCCAAGGTTTTCGAAACCGGTGCCAACGCGTAGTTTCCCTTCCGCCTGATCGCGTTTCACAGTGAGACAGGTAACTTCAACGGTCAAGCGATAGCAGATTCTGGTTAATGATAGCGAGAACGACACGGACGATTTGTGAACTGCTGGGGGCGTCGCTCCTGGGTGTCATGCTGCTGGTGGGTATTGCCGGCTGGTTCCTGGCGCAGGGGCCGGTGCCGCTCGACTTTCTCACGCCGCATTTTGTCCGTTCCCTGAATGGGGAGGGTTCGCCGTTCCGGGTGACGGTCGATAAAACCAATCTTGCCTGGGCCGGTTGGGACCGCACATTGGATATACGGCTCGTCGGCGTCCGCGCCGTAGCGGAAAACGGTCAGGTCGTCGCGCTTGTCCCCGAAATGTCGGTCAGCATCAGTGTGAGGGGCCTTATCAAGGGCATCGTTGCGCCTACCAACCTCGACATTATCGGGGCGACGTTGCGATTGGGGCGCGAGGAGACAGGCGTCTTTACTATGGCGCTGGGCGATTCAGGGAACCAGAAAGAGGTTGCCAACGCGGAGGTCATGAAACGTCTCCTATTGGCGGTTCAGTCGGCGCCCGACCCTGATCGACCGATCACCTATCTGAAGCGTATCAGAATTCTCGATGCCCGGCTCATCATCGATGACCGGTTGATCGACGTGGTCTGGGGCGCGCCGCGGGCGGACGTGGTCATGGTGAAAAAGGACGGCGAGTTGCGCGGTGATCTATCCGCCAGGCTGGACATCGGGGGGTCGAACACCAAACTGAAGGGAACCGCCATCTGGCGTCCGGAGTCGGACGTAATCCGGATCGAAAGTGAATTCTCCGGTATCAAAATCGATCGGCTCGCGGCAAAGCTGCCAGATCTGAAAGTCATGGAAGCGATGCACCTTTATTTGCGGGGGCGCACCGACCTGACGCTATCGACAAGCGGTATCCTGCAGCGGGCTTCGTTCGACCTGAGCGCGGGTAAGGGCCGGATAGTCCATGATTTGTGGCCGGAAGGCTTGCCCATCGGCTCGGCAAATATTCGCGGATCGTTCGATGGTGAAACCGAAAGGCTGGAGATCGAGCGATTTACCGCCGATATTGGAGGGCCGACAATCTCCGGCCAGGCGACTGTTCTCAGGCTGGGTAAAGGGCTGACGGTCGATAGCCGCCTAAGCGTCGATAAAATGGCGCTTTCCAAAATGGCAATGTACTGGCCCAAGCGCATCTTCGGCCGCACGCGCGATTGGGTGGTCAAGAATATGCCCTCAGGCGAGGCCATTGATACCAATGTCACCCTGTCTTTAAGTCTCGACGAACTGACGAGCGGAACCGTTGTCGTTCAGGCCATGTCGGGAACGCTCAAATTCAAAGACATGACGATTCAGCATTTGGATGGTTTGCCGCCGGTTAAAAATGTCGCGGCAACGGCATTGTTCAGCCGCGACCGTTTCATCGCTAAAATCCGCCAGGGCGATTCCGCGGGCCTAAAGGTTACGTCGGCGCAGGTGCTCCTGACCGATCTGCAGAGCAACAACGAACAGGCGGAAATAGATATTTCCGTGAAAGGTTCGCTGGCCGACGCTCTTGCGCTGATCGACAAGCCGCCCCTTGGGTTTGCATCGCGGTTCGGGTTACGACCCGCAACGGTCGCCGGCGGGATAGAGTCCCAACTGAAATTCAAATTTCCTATGTTGAGGGTATTGCCGCTTAGCGCGGTCGACATTCAATCCGTTTCCCGTCTCCACAATCCGAAGGTGCCAAACCTGGCGTTTGGCCGGACTGTGGCTGCCGAAACCCTGGTTCTCAAAGTAGACAAAACCCATATGGAACTCGCCGGGCAGGCAGATATCGGCGGTATAGGCGCGGCAATAAAATGGACCGAGTTCTTCGGTGACGAAGAAAAATACCCCCGCCGTTACGAAGCCAAAGCCGTTCTCAGCCAGGCGCAGCGTGACGCTATCGGGCTGGTAAACCTGTCCCCCTACGTGGAAGGTCCGCTTGCGGCCGATCTCGCGGTTCTGCAGCCGCGCCAGGGGCCCCGCGAAATTGCGTTGAAGCTGGCGCTTAAAGACGCAAATTTGTGGCTTCCCGGATTCCGGTGGCGCAAGCCCGCCGGTCGCGAGGGCGTAGCCTGGTTCCGCCTGCTTGTCGCGCCTGACGGGCAACTGAGCGTCAAGGAATTCAGCGTCGGCAGTCCCGGCCTGACGGCAAAGGGCAGCCTTGAATTCGACAGCGCGCGGAAATTCACCCAGATGGTGATCGGAAAATTCACCATAGGACGAACGGACCTTGCGGGTCGCGTCGTGTCGACGCCGGATGGAAATCTCGACGTGGAAATCAACGGTGCCTCACTGGATGCCGCCACTTTCTTGGTACCCGACAGTACAGGCGATCCGGACGGCAAGGCCGAAAATGATGCGTCGACGCTGCCGCCCGTCAACATACAGGTCAACATCGACCGGGTCTGGTTCGCTGACAAGGTGCCGGTCGACCGCCTGACGGGCGGTTTGCAACGGAACCTGGCGGGATGGCGCAAGGTGAGCCTCTCCGGACTGGTCGGCGACAACCAGAAGGTGACCTTCACCTATGGCGCCGAGCCCGATACACAAAGGATGGTTGTCCGCTCGGATAACGCCGGTAATGCCCTGCGGGCGCTGGGAATTCTCGATACGATTCAAGGCGGGACGATGACCCTTACGGGCAATAAGAAGGGGTACGATACGAATATTCCGTGGAAGGGGAGCCTGAATATTTCTGATTTTGTCCTCGTCAATGCGCCGGCCATGGCCAAACTTCTGACCATCGCCTCTTTCAGCGGAATCGCGGATACGCTGGCGGGCAGGGGGATTCGATTTGCCAAGCTCGAGACCCCGTTTGAATTTCGCGATGGCATTGCCACCATCCGGAATGCACGCACGGTCGGCGCCGAATTAGGGTTCACGGCGGAAGGCACCATCGACACGAAAACCGACCGCATAAAGTTGTCGGGAACGATCGTGCCGGCCTATACGATAAACAGCGTGTTGGGTAAAATTCCAATTCTCGGCGCAATTCTAACCGGTAAAAACGGCAGCGGCATCTTTGCGGCGACGTATCGGATTGAAGGTCCGCTGGAGCAGCCCAATATTACGGTCAATCCGCTCGCTGCGCTGGCGCCGGGGTTTTTGCGCAACCTGATCGGTGTTTTCGACGGCAGCATAAAAGCGGATGAAGGTTCCGAACTTGACGCGCTGGGTACGAATTAGCATCCTTTAATCGGGCCGAATGAGAACGTGCCGCTTCCGGCCGGCGGACAGTTTGATGACGCCGCTTGCATTGACATCCGCCTCCGTTACCAGCTGGGCTTCGTCCCTGGCCACGACGTCGTTGATCCGTCCGCCGCCGCCGCGCACCAGGCGGCGCGCTTCGCCATTGCTGGCGGCAAGGCCGGCGAGGACGAATATTTCGAAGGCCGCGATGCCGGTCTTCAGCCTGTCGCGCGGAACCGATACAGTCGGCAGGTCGGCGCCCTGGGTTCCTTCCTCGAAGGTTGCCCTGGCGGTTTCCGCGGCGCCTTCGGCATTGGTCCGGCCATGGCAGAGGGCGGTTGCCTCGAGCGCGAGTATTTTCTTGGCGTCGTTGATTTCGGCGTCCTTGAGGGCTTCCAGCCGTCCGATTTCGTCAAGCGGCAGTTCGGTGAAAAGCTTCAGGAAGCGGCCCACATCGGAATCCGCCGTATTGCGCCAGAACTGGTAGTAATCGTACGGCGATAGGCGGTCGGCATTAAGCCAGACGGCGCCGCCCGCCGTCTTGCCCATTTTTTCGCCCGATGCCGTGGTGATGAGCGGCGATGTCAGGCCGTAGAGCGACACCCCATCGACCCGCCGGCCAAGCTCGACCCCGTTGACGATATTGCCCCATTGGTCGGACCCGCCGAGTTGCAGGATGCAGGCGTGGCGGCGGGCGAGCTCGAGAAAATCATAGGCCTGCAGGATCATGTAGTTGAATTCAAGGAAGCTGAGCGGTTGCTCCCGCTCCAGGCGAAGTTTCACCGAATCGAAACTGAGCATGCGGTTGACCGAAAAATGCCGGCCGAATTCGCGCAGGAACGGAATGTATTCGAGCGCGTCCAGCCAGTCCGCGTTATTGACCATGATCGCATCGGTGGGGCGGTCGCCAAAGGCCAGGAATTTCTGAAAAATACCCTTGATCCCCACCATGTTGGCCGCGATGGTCTCATCGGTCAGTATTTGACGGGATTCGTCTTTTCCGGATGGGTCGCCGACGCGTGTCGTCCCGCCGCCCATGAGCACGATCGGCTGGTGGCCGCATTTCTGGTACCAGCGCAGCAGCATGATGGGGATCATGCTGCCGACATGCAGACTGTCCGCGGTACAGTCGAACCCGATGTAGCCGGCCTTAGGCGCCGCATCGCAAAGCAGGAAATCGAGACCGTCCCCATCGGTGCATTGATGAATGAAGCCGCGTTCGGCCAGAATTTGCAGGAAATCCGATTTAAAGTCAGTCATGGCTGCGCGGCTTGTTTCGTCCGGAACATATTGGTCTGTATCTGCATTTGAGCGAGGTTTAGCACAGCCGCTTTGCCGGTGGCCACTACTGTCCGGTTTAAAATTTTCAAGGGTGTCGAACGGCAATCTCGGTCCAGGCCCCATACACTTGCTGTCATCCCGGACTTGATCCGGGATCCAGAAATCGGTGGAAAACCTGGATCCCGGATCAAGTCCGGGATGACAGCGGCGTTAGTGTGGGATGAAGAGCGACGAAGACGAACAACTTGTTTGCTTTTAATGATTTTGCTGTTTCCATCGAGAGTCTTCCTAGCAGTCAGGCCATCTCCCTCTGTTCTGGACGTATCGTGAAAATAAATCCGACTGCGGTGGCCGGTGGCGGGTCCCGGCAATGGATTGTGCCGTGCTAAGTTTGGGGCGGGATGTTTTGACATTATTTACGTTTCGCGCCAACACTCGGCCAATCGCCGCGCCGCCCATCGGAGGTCCGCACCGTGCCGGACGCAAATGTTTTAGATCCCGCCACGGTTCGCCTGGCGCTGGGATTGATGAGCGGGACATCGCTCGACGGCATCGATGCGGCGTTGCTGTGGACCGATGGCGTCCGCATCGAAAAGACCGGTCCGTCCGCGACTTATCCCTATGATCCGGCGCTGCGTGACGGGTTGCGCGGCGTGCTCGGCGGCGCGGGACCGGTCGAGGCGGTGGAACGGGCCGTGACGGAGGCCCATGCCATCGCGGTGGATCGATTGTTGTCCGAAGCGGGACTTTCCAAAGACGCCATCGATGTCGTCGGTTTTCACGGCCATACCATCCTGCATCGCCCCAACGAGGGCCGTACCTGGCAGATCGGCGACGGGGCGCTGCTGGCCTCGCTGTGCGGCATCGACGTGGTCTGCGATCTGCGGTCGAACGACGTCGCCAACGGTGGGCAAGGGGCCCCGATCGTGCCGCTTTATCACCGGGCCCTGGCGCGGGATCTGAAAAAACCGGTCTGTATTCTCAATATCGGCGGCGTCGCCAATCTCACCTGGATCGGCGCGGGAGAGGACGATCTGATTGCTTTCGATACCGGACCCGGAAATGCGCTTCTGGATGAATGGACCGAGGCGAAAACCGGGAAGATTTTCGATGAAGGCGGCGCGCTGGCCAGGACGGGAACCGTGAATCAGGCCATTTTAAAGACCCTGATGGCGAACCCTTATTTTGACGCCGCCCGGCCTAAATCCCTCGATCGTATCGATTTCGACCTGTCGGACCTTTCCGGCCTGTCGCCCGCCGATGGCGCCGCGACCCTGACGGCCTTCACCTGCAAGGCTGTTGCCCGGGCCGAGCAGGATTTGCCCGCGCCTCCCGGAAGCTGGTTGGTGACCGGCGGCGGGCGCCACAATCCGGTCATGATGGATGGTCTTAACGAGCGTCTGACCGGCCGGGTCGAGCCGGTCGAGGCGGTCGGCTGGAATGGCGATGCCCTGGAAGCACAAGCCTTCGCCTATCTGGCCGTCCGCAGCCTCGACGGCTCGCCCTTGACGGTCCCGTCGACAACCGGCGTATCAAAGCCGGTCACCGGCGGGCGGTTATTTCGCCACGAAGCGGAATAGATTGGGGCGATGTCCGCGTTTGTTCCAACAGCAGAGGTCGCGGGGGACCAACAGAAGGACCGAATTTGACCCTGAACGGACTCTGGGGCTCGATAGACTCATTCGTCGGTCGCCCATACAATCCCGCTCTTCGGTTTTTCTGAAAGCATTTACATTACATGGTCGAAGAACGCGCACAACGCCGTCTTGCCGCCATCCTCGCCGCCGACGTCGTCGGCTATTCGAAGCTGATGGGTAAGGACGAAGAAGGCACGCTGGCTGCGCTGACGGCCCACCTCGACGACCATATCGAACCCTGCATCGCCGAGCATCGGGGCCGCGTGGTCAAGACGACGGGAGATGGGCTGCTCGCGGAGTTCGCCAGCGTGGTCAATGCCCTGCGCTGTGCCATCGCGTTTCAGGCGGGCATGGCCGGGCGGAACACGGATATTCCCGAAGACCAGCGCATCGACTTCCGCATCGGCGTCAATCTCGGCGACGTGATCGTGCAGGACGACGATGTTTACGGGGACGGCGTGAACGTCGCGGCGCGGCTCGAAACCCTGTGCGAACCGGGCGGCGTTTATGTTTCAGGCACTGTATACGACCATGTCGCAGGCAAGCTGCCGGCGGATTTCGACGACCTCGGCGAACAAACAGTCAAGAACATCGCAAGACCCGTCCGTGTCTATCGGGTGCACATGGCGACCGGCCGCAAAGACGCGCCTGGCCCGGCCGATCCCGCTTCGCCGCTGCGCGCCATGCCGTCGATAGCCGTCTTGCCTTTCGCGAACACGAGCGGCGATGCAGAGCAGGAGTATTTTGCTGATGGTCTGACGGAGGACCTCATCACCGCGCTGACCCGTTGGCGATCCTTCCCCGTGATCGCCCGGAATTCCTGTTTCGCTTACAAAGACAAGGTCGTGGACATCAAGCACGCCGCGCGTGATCTGGGCGCACGCTACGTCCTCGAAGGCAGTGTCAGGAAGGGCGGCGCGCGCGTGCGAATTACCGTCCAGTTAATCGACGGGACCAATGGCCATCATGTATGGGCGGAGAAATATGACCGCGATCTCGACGACATCTTCGAGGTTCAGGACGAGATCGTGCAGCGGATCTCCGCGGTCGTGGCGCCGGAGCTGGATAAGGCGGAGCTCGAGCGCTCGACCGGCAAGCGGCCGGAGGACCTCGATGCATGGGACCTTTGCTTGCGCGCCAAGCAGCAGCTTCGCCAGAACACACTTGCCGGCAACATTGGCGCGCGCGAACTCTTCGTGCGCGCCACCGGGATCCGTGAAGACGACGCCGATGCCTATTCGGGGCTCGCCCAATCCTACAACCAGGACATTCTGATTGGCGTGGCCGAAGACCGGACAGCAACCGCGACTCAGGCCATGGAAGCCGCCCGGAATGCGATCAGGTGCGACGCGGCCTCGTCCTGGGCGCATCACGAACTGAGCACGGCCTACCAATGGCTCAACCGGCTGGACGACGCCCTGGACGAGGCCCGCGCGGCGGTTGACCTCAATCCCAACGACGCCTACGCGCTCCATGCGCTTGGCAACAAATCCGACATGGCGGGCGATCCCAACGGCATTGCGTACATGGAGAGGGCGCAGAAGCTCAATCCCGAGGACGCGCAGCGGCACACGCACCTGACGTTTTTAGCCCGCGCCTATGTCGCCGCCGGCGATTACGCCGCCGCGGCCGATCGCGCTCGCCAGGCCATCCGCCGACGGCCCGAGTATGTGGCCGCATACTACGTGATGGGTATCGCCCTGGCCCACCTGGGACGCCTGCAGGAGGCCCGCGCGGCGCTGGCGAAATGCGACGAGCTCAGCCCGGGATTTGCCGAGTCACGCCGAAACTGGCAGCCCTATGCCGACGCGGCGAGAAACGAAAAGCTGCTCGAAGGCCTCCGTAAAGCCAGCCTGCTAGAGTGAAGTGCCGTGGCGGATGACATCGCGCAATGGTTGGTGTCGCCAACGGGCAGCCGATGTCCGTTGATGTCCGTTCATGGCTGAGGGTGTTGAAAAAGTAATTTCGGGGTCCCGCGACGCAACAATGAGTCAACTCGACCCCGCATTTGGCATCAATGAATCACTGCAACAGCCCTATCGATTCTTTTATTGCGTGACCGACGCCACCTTCCGACTTTTTCAACACCCTCGGCTAAAGACAGAATAATCAGCGATCTGGAATAACGTCCGGTGTTTCGCCAGAAGGAGACATCAAGCCCAGTAGAGCTTCCCCATAGGTCAGCAGTGGGAACCATGGCGGTGGCTGGCAGCGGATCACACGGTCACAGCGCGCGGAAAAATATATTTTCGACTGCTTTAGCCTCCCGGATTATAGGGACGACAAGAGTTTCGCCAGCCTGCTGAATGTTTTTACGGTGCGTTTTCGAGCGCCGCGACTTCGCGTTCCAGATAGGCATCGACCCGCGTCGTCAGCTCGTCCACTTTTTCGTGGAAAAAGTGGTTGGCGCCTTCGATGATCTGATAATCGATGGTGATGCGTTTCTGGCTGGCCAGCTTCCTCGACAGGGTCGCCACCGACTCTTCCGGCACCATATTGTCGTCGGCGCCGTGGATGATCAGGCCGGAGGCCGGGCAGGGCGCGAGAAAGGTGAAGTCGTACTTGTTGGCGGGCGGCGCAAGGGCGATGAAACTGTTGATTTCAGGCCGCCGCATCAGGAGCTGCATGCAGATCCAGGCGCCAAAGGAAAACCCGCTGACCCAGCATTGGGACGCGTCGGGGTTGGCCGATTGCAGCCAGTCGAGCGCCGACGCGGCATCGCTCAGTTCGCCGCCGCCTTCGTCATATTCGCCTTGGGACCGCCCGACACCGCGAAAATTAAAGCGCAAAGTCGAAAAGCCGCGCCGGACGAAGGTCTGGTATACCTCGAACACCACCTTGTTGTTCATGGTGCCCCCTTGCTGGGGGTGTGGGTGAAGGATAAGGGCTATCGGCGCATTCGCGCGGCGCGAATGCTGATAGCGGCCTTCCAGCCGTCCGTCCGGGCCATTAAAAATTACTTCGGGCATGACCGATCGTTACTCCTCATCCATATCCGTTGGCGCATTTGATGGCGCATTTGTTGGCGGACAGCGTCGCTGGCAAATAGTTGACTGATTTGGTGTGGATAAATACAGTCACCGCTAATGATCCTCACCGGGCAATCTCCGGCAAGCTTGCCAAAAATCCGATATCCCTGTGCATGGGAATATAATTAGTTGCGGTGGGGTTATTCAAGACCTCGATGGATGTCAAGGACGTTTCTCGCGAATGAATCGGGGATAACATGCGTAATTGTAGTAGGTTTGCCACATGAAGTTGAGTACCAAGGGGCGATACGCCGTCATGGCAATGGTCGATCTTGCCCAGAAAAGCGGCGGACAGCCCGTCTCTCTGGCCGATATAGCCGAGCGGCAGGACATTTCGCTGTCTTATCTGGAACAGCTTTTCGCCAAGCTCCGGCGTAGCGGTGTTGTCAAAAGCATCCGCGGGCCAGGCGGCGGCTATATTCTGTCGCGGCGCGCCGACCGCATTCACATTGCCGATATCGTGCTCGCCGTTGACGAACCGGTTCGGATGACGCGGTGTTCGCCCGGCTCTCCGGAAGGATGCGGCGCCGATCAGGCGCGCTGTTCCACCCATGAACTTTGGGAAGCGCTGGGAAACCAGATTTATGGCTTTCTCAGTTCCGTCACCGTGGCCGATGTTTGCGCCAGACGGATCAGCGGCACCGGCCAGCCGGCTTGGGCCAATGCCGTCAAGCGGTCCGCGGTTTTTTAGGCAGGCCGCGATGTCGCCGCAAATATATCTCGATTTCAACGCGACCGCCCCGACCCGGCCCGAGGTGATCGACGCCATGGCGGACGCCATGCGGGCAGGGGGGAATGCGTCGTCCGTCCATGCCACCGGCCGGGCGGCGCGGTCACTGGTCGAAGAGGCCCGGCGCCGCGTTGCCGCGCTGGTGAACGCCAGGCCCGATAACGTTATTTTCACAGGCAGCGGGACAGAGGCGGACAATCAGGTGCTGCGCTGTGTCGGCCGCGACAAACTGATAATCTCCGCCGTCGAGCATGAGGCCGTCATGCTCGCCCGGGGCGACGCCATCGTGACACCGGTTAAACCCAACGGCGTCATAGACTTGGACGCGTTTGAGACCCAACTGGCCGGCGGCGACGCTGTCGTTTCCGTCATGACGGCCAATAACGAAACCGGCATTTTGCAGCCGATCGCGGAGATCGCCCGCCTGGCGCATAAACACGGTGCGCTGGTGCATAGCGATGCCATACAGGCCGCCGGAAAAATTCCGGTGGATATTGCGGCCATGGACGCCGATTTCCTGTCCTTGTCGGCGCACAAGATCGGTGGCCCGCAAGGCATCGGCGCGGTGGTTTGCCGCGACCGGTCGCTGCTGTCCCGGTTCGTCCATGGCGGCAGTCAGGAAAACGGGCTTCGGGCCGGGACGGAGAATGTCGCGGGCATCGCCGGGTTCGGAGTCGCCGCGGCCAGCGCCCTGGCCGGTCTTGATCAATTTGCCGCGCTCGGTGTCCTGCGCGATACGCTTGAGCGCCGCATGGCTGACATCGTTCCGGGCCTGACGGTATTTGGCGGCGATCAGGACAGGCTGCCCAATACCAGCAAAGTCGCGACACCGGGTCTGTCCAGCGAAACCCAGGTCATGGGCCTCGATCTCGCCGGGATAGCCATCAGCGCCGGGTCGGCGTGCGCGGCGGGCCGGGTCGAAGCGCCCTATGTGCTGACGGCGATGGGCGTGCCCGAGGAACTGGCGATCTGCGCCGTGCGCGTCAGCCTGGGCTGGACCACGACAGCGGATGATATGGATAAGTTCCTGGAGGCCTGGCGCGCCCTTTATGAACGGGCGCAACGCCGTTCCGCCACGGCGGCCGAATAACGACCACGCGGGATACAGGAACCATGCCCCGAGTTACCTTTGTCCTCACCGACGGAACGCGCCAGGAAATAGAGGCGGCGGCCGGAGCGACCCTGCTGCAGATCGCCTGGGACAATCGCATCGATATCGAAGGCGCCTGTGGCGGGGTGATGGCGTGTTCGACCTGTCATGTCATCGTCGATCCGGCCCATATTGGCCGGCTACAGCTCCCCGACCAGGAAGAAGATGAGATGCTCGATCTGGCCTGGGGGCTGACGCCGACGTCGCGGCTGGGGTGCCAGATCGTGCTGACCGAGGCGCTCGACGGTCTGGTGGTTTCCCTGCCGGCCGAGACCCATAATCTGTTAGGCGGTTAAGGCAATGTCTGAAGGGGGAGCCGCACATATTTCCCGCGACGCCATTGATGCGCTTTATCCGCCCGGCGGGCTGCTTGCCGCCTTGCGGGTGGAGTCCAGTGACTGGATATCCTATGTCGATCATGCGTTCGTACGCGGTCTCGCCGACGGCAGCCTGCCGGAGGCCTGTTTTCGCCACTATCTGGTTCAGGATTATCTGTTTCTGATCCACTTCGCCCGCGCCTACGCGCTGGCCGCCTATAAGGGCGAAACGCTGGACGATATCGGCACCGCCATGCGGGCCTGTTCGGCCATCGTCGATACCGAGATGGCGCTGCACGTAAAGTTCTGCGCCGGCTGGGGAATATCCGAGGCCGAGATGGCGGCGGCGGCGGAAGCCACTGCCACCATGGCCTATACCCGCTACGTGCTGGAACGGGGTCTCGCCGGCGATCTGCTCGATTTGCATATGGGGCTGGCGCCCTGCGTCCTGGGCTATGCCGAGATCGGACTGACCCTGGCGCGGGATCCGGCGACCAAACGCGACGGCAACCCCTATGCCGACTGGATCGATATGTATGGTGGCGCCGAGTATCAGGGCGTCGCGCGCGAGGCCGCCGCTTTTATCGAGACGCTGGCGCACCGTCGCGGCGCCGATGCG
>JAQBTY010000045.1 GCA_027624735.1 Pseudomonadota bacterium
AAGATTCAAAGTAGATTCAAACTAATTTAAGTAATTGATTTTATTGATTAATTTCTGATATTTCTATTGGTCTTGAACGATTCCTGCTGGGTCTCAATGTCATCGACCGAGTAGAGCGCCATGCCGTAGTTGGGAAACAGGATCTCCGCGGCAATGCCGTCGTGGGCCTGATCCTGCAGGCGATGTTCCGCTTTCAGCGCGCCCGGAGGCGAATTGCGGAAGGGCACATTCGGCAGATGCTCGCGCAGGCGGGGCGGCAATTCCTGCCAAAGCTCATCAGGCTCCATGACGTGAGAGTCGGTGGAGATCATTTTCGGCAGCGTGGCCAATTGAGAGTCGGTCAGGTGCTCGCCGACAACGGTGCGGCGCGGAAAAGTCTGCGCCTGCTCTTCTGACATGCCGGAGAACTTGGAGGCATCTACGGGTAATACTGACATTTTTCACTCCCATAACAATGATTTGGCCAATTATTTGGCATTGTCAGATTAAATCGCCTTGGTCGCCTTTCTCTGTCCCCTCTCCGGGACATAATACTACGTTTTGTCTCGCTTAGTCCGGACAACCGCGGGCGACGAGGCTGGCTTATCAAAGTGGAAATTCTAGCAGACAATTTTTATCTGACAAAGCCGTTCTTCCGGCATTAGCCGAGGGTTTTGATCCTGTCTAAACTCATCATACACTGGCGCCAAAGAACCGGAACAAATCGCACCTGGGAAGGTAGTAAGGGGACATGTCGGACCGACCAAATTTTCTGCTGTTCATCACCGACCAACACCGCGCCGATCATCTCGGCTGTTACGGCAATCGGATTGTTAAGACTCCCAATATCGATGCCCTCGCCGCGCGCGGGACACGGTTCAATCAGTTCTATGTATCGTGCCCCATCTGCATGCCCAACCGGGCCACCCTGATGACCGGCCGGATGCCGTCACTCCATGGGGTGCGCCAGAACGGGATACCGCTATCGCTGGGGACGACGACCTTTATTCATCTGCTGCGCGATGCCGGTTATCGCACCGCCCTGATCGGCAAAAGCCATCTTCAGAGCATTTCGGCCAACAAGGTTGAAATGGGTATGCCCCAACCGGATCCCAACAAGGTCCAGCCGGCCGACGCCTATGCCGAAGCGGACATAGAGAAATGGCGGGACGGCCGTTACGATCAGGAGCTGGCGCGTATCTGGAAGGGCGAGCCCGGTTTTGAACCCGCCACACCGTTTTACGGCTTCGATCATCTTGCCCTGGCGCTGGGTCACAGCGACCGGGTACAAGGGCATTACGCGCGCTGGCTGGCGGAACGACACCCCGATCCCGACTCCCTGCGCGGTCCCGAAAACGCCCTGCCGTCCAACCGGGACATCAAGGCGCCGCAGGCGTGGCGCACCGCCATCCCGGAGGAGCTGTACCCGACCACCTATGTGGCCGAAGAAACCATGTCGTTCCTGAAGCGCCACGCGAAGGACGATACCGACCAGCCGTTCTTCATCCAGTGCTCCTTCCCCGATCCGCATCATCCGTTCACGCCGCCGGGCAAGTATTTCGACATGTACGATCCGGCCGATGTGCCGGTGCCTGACGCATTTTATCATCCGGCTTCAATGCTGCCGCCGCAGGTCGCCGCCATCCATGCGGAACGCGATGAAGGCCGGTCGTCCACCGATGGCCAGCGCGCCTTCGCCTGCACCGAAGACCAGGCGCGCGAGGCGATCGCGCTCAATTACGGCTCCATCACCATGATCGACGACCAGATCGGGCGCGTGCTGGCGACGCTCGAAGCAACCGGCCTGGCCGACAACACGGTGGTGGCGTTCACCACCGACCACGGCGATTTCATGGGCGATCACCAGCTCTTGCTCAAGGCCGCCATTCACTATCAGGGGGTCATTCACGTGCCCTGCATCTGGGCCGATCCGCGCGATAGCGGCCGGCCGGCCACCAGCGACGCGCTGGCGGGCACAATTGATCTGCCGACCTCGTTCCTCGACCGTGCCGGTGTGGCTGGGTTCAACGGCATGCAGGGCAAGAGCCTGCCCGCCATCGCGGCTGGGACTGAAAGCCATGACTCGCTTGTCATCGAGGAAAGCCAGCGGCGTGGTTACATGGGTTTCGAGCCCAATTTCCGCGCCCGCACGCTGATCGCCGATCACTGGCGACTGACATTTTATTCGAGCGCCGAATGGGGCGAACTGTACAATCTGAAAGACGATCCGCTGGAATTCGATAATTTGTGGGACGATCCGGCGCACGCCAGCACACGGGCCGCGCTTACCGAACGACTGGCGCGCCGCATGATGGATTTGTCGGATTCGAGCCCCCTCGCCACAGGACATGGACCCTAAAATGAGCACCAGAATTACAGTCACCGCCACGGACGGGCATGAACTCGACGCGTGGCGCTCCGACCCGGACGGGACCGCAAAGGGCGGCATCGTCATCCTGCACGCGATCTACGGCCTGACCAACCACATGGGCGATGTGTGCGACATATGGGCCAGTCAGGATTTTTCGGCCATCGCGCCGGCGCTCTATGACCGGACCGCCAAGAACATTGTCCATGGCTACGACCAGACCGATAAGGGACGCGATTCGTACGCCGCCATCGGTAAAGAACAGATCCTGGCAGATGTGGCCGGGTGTATGGAAGCGCTGCGCCCAGGACCGGTGGCCATATCGGGCTTCTGCACCGGCGGAAGCTGGGCCTGGGTCGCGGCCCAGGAACTGCCGTTCGATGCCTCGGTCAATTGCTACGGCAGCCACGTCCATCAATGGCTCGACTACAAACCCGGATGCCCGACCATTATGCATTATGGCGATGCCGACTGGGTGGTGCCAATGGCGGGCGTCGAGGCGATACGGGCCGCCAATCCCGAGGTGACCATCCACGTCTATCCCGGCGCCGGCCACGCTTTTTTCAATCCCGAACAGGCTTCCCATGACCCGGACGCGGCAGCGCTGCTGCTGAGCCGGTCGGTCGAATTTCTCGACCACCAGTTCGGGGCACCCGGCTCGTAATCGCAAATCATTGACAGAAATTCCTGCGAAGCTTTACGATTTGCGCTAAATTCACTTCGAAAATGCGGCCCAACGGAGTCTGATCTGATGAACGCCACCACCGACAAACAGCTATTGCCCGCCTTTGGAAAATTCATCCAGAATTTGAGAAATATCTGGGCCGAGTATCCGGATGACGAAACGCGTATGAAAAAAGCGCACCGGCTGATGGAAGACGAGCTTCTGCCCGACCCAGCCCTGCAAGAGCATTGCAAGAACTGGCCGTCTACGGAAGGTCGCAAGAATTTGCTGTTTTACACCGATCCGGATTACGGCTTTGTCATCAATGGCGTGGTCAGGGTGCCGGGCCGCACCGGCAGCGTGCACGATCATGCCGACGCCTGGGTGTTGTACGGGCTGGTGGATGGCCATGAAACGCTTGAGCGGTTCGAACGGGTCGATGACCGCAGCAAGGAAGGCTATGCGGAGGTCCGCCTGACCAGCGCCAACCAGGGCCAGGCCGGCCACGCCGATCTTGTCCAGCCCTATGACATCCACGCCGAGCAGGGCAGCGATATCCGGTCCGTCGCCGTCATCCTGCGCAGCAACGTGCTGGTCGGACGGGTGGAGCAGGGCCGCTATGACCGTGAGACCCATAAGTACTACACGGGCTCGGGGCCGGAACAGATTCCGTACGAGCTGACGGCCTGAAACCAAGCTGTACCGCCTTTTCCCAAACCAACCAGTAAGAAGGAAAATTGCCTGTGACATCGGGACCCTTCATGACGACCGTGGTCGGCAGCATGCCGAAACGCCAATGGCTTTATAAACGCAGCAAAGTCGCGGAACGGTCGGGATACAATTATGGCAAGGAAGGCGCCTGGACGCTGGATGGCGAGGCGCTGTCGCGCGCCAAGGACGACGCCGCGCGCGTCGCGATCCGGGTTCAGGAACGCGCCGGCATCGATATCATCAGCGATGGCGAACAGCGCCGCGAACATTACCTGACCCATCTGACCCAGAACATGGGCGGATTCGACTACAAAAATCTGGTGGAAAAAACCATCCGCGGCGGTCGGTCCCGCGCCATGGTCGGGCAATGCGTCGGGCCGATCGAACACAAGGGCGCCATCACAATCGACGATCTGGCCTTTCTGAAAAAAGAGGCCGACAGACCGGTCAAAGTCACCCTGCCCGGCCCCATGACCGTCGTCGATTCCACCTTCAACGATTTTTACGACGACGACCGCGACATGGCCTTCGCCTGGGCGGACGCCATCAATCAGGAAGCCCGCCTGCTGGATGCGCTGGGCCCGGCCATGATCCAGTTCGACGAACCCACCTTCAGCCGCTATCCGGACAAGGTTCTGGAGTGGGGGATAGAAGCGCTCAACCGCTGTGTCGCGGGGATCAAGGCGGAAACCGTCGTTCATATCTGTTACGGCTATCCGCGCCCGGGCACGCCCAAGCGCCCCATCGTCGACAGCTACCCGACCATTATCGCCGCGCTGGAAAAATCGGAGATCGACGTGCTGGCGCTCGAATTCGAAGGCGCCAATCTGGACCCGGCCTTGCTCAAGGCCTGCCCGTCGAAAAAAGTGATGTTCGGCTGTGTGTTCAACAGCGACGCCGTCTTGGAAACCCCGCAGCACATCGCCGGCCGCCTGCTCAAGGCGGCGGAATATCTACCGCCCGAACAGATCCTCGCCGCCCCCGACTGCGGCCTCGCGCCGATGAGTTTCGACAGCGCGGCGGACAAGCTCGGCAATCTGGTCAAGGGCGCGGAGCTGGCGCGTAAGAAGGTCGGGTAGTGAAATCGTCTTTTTGAAAAACAACCCCATGCAATGTATAATTTGTGGTTAAAGTGAGCCCTGCCTACAACCCATAGTATGGTCTGGCGCTGTCATTGAGGGTATTTCTGTCGGCGTACGGGACTGTTTCAGCCGGTGGCCCGGTCCCGCCTGAACCAGTCCTTAAGCAATTGGCCTTAATTTGAGCCCCGCATATTTCCGGCCAACCCATTGGCGGGAGCAATGCGGGACAAGGATCGGTGTGTCATGACCGCAGCAGCGAAAGCCAAACCGGACGAGGCGTTTTTCGATCGAAAACTCTACCCGGCGAGACAAGTCCTTTTTCACGAAGGCGATACGGCGGATTGCGCCTGGTATATCGAGGCCGGACGGGTCCTGGTCTTCAAAACCGGGCCCGGCGGCCAGACGCCGCTTGGCGTGCTTGCCGCCGGAGAAATATTCGGCGAGCTTGGCCTGATCGACGACGCGCCGCGCATGGCGAGCGTCGTCACGCTGGAACCCACCGTGTTGTTGCCCATCGCCCGGCATTACATCGAAAACCGGGTCCAAAATTCGGACCCCTTCATATCCGGGCTTCTTCGAATTCTGGTCCTGAACGTCAGATCCATGACGGATCGCCACGTGGCCTCGCTCGAAGACGCCAAGGGGATTACCGATGCGGAGGCCATCCGGGTCATCGCCTCGTTGGACACGGCGTAACGGAAGCGTCCCTGTTTTGGGACGTTTCGGCCGCGCCCCCCTCACAACCCGTAAAGCGCCCGCGCGTTGTCCTCCAAAATCTTGCCGGCGATTGCGGCCGAGACCTTGCCGTCGCTGCTCAACTTGCGCATGGCCTCGATTTCGGTCGAGGTATCGGCGTGGCCGTAATCGGTGCCCACGACCAGCTGGGTTTCGCCGGCATATTTGACCACGTAGTCGATGTCGTCGGTCACCTGGCAGGCCACGTACATGTTGTTGTCGGCCATGATGCTGTCCGGCATTTCCTGGCCGCGGCGGCGGAACCGGATGGCCAGATCGTTGAGAGCATAGGGCACCCACTGGGCACTGACCTCGACAAAGGCCCAGCGCAGCTTGGGGAACATGGCGGGAATGCCCTTGAACAGGAGCTGATGGAAGGTGGCGACCAGCGGCAGCTTGGCCTTGGCGAAGCCGCTGTCCTCGCGGTACAGGCCTTCCAGCAGGAAGCTGTTGTTGCCGGCGTGGAAACAGATCGGCAGATCAAGTTCCTCGGCCATCTTGTAGAGCGAAAAGAAGCGTTGTGAATAGAGCGCGGTATCGTGTTCGATGCCGTGCATGTAAACCCCGCAGGCGCCGTTGGCCTTGCCGAATTCCAGCTCCTCGCGGCATTTGTCCATGTTGAGCAGATGGGGCATCACCACCCAGCGCAGCCGGTCGGGCGCCTGTTTCCAGATATCCACCAGCCAGCGATTGTAGCAGCGGATCAGGGCGTATTCGAATTCCGGCGTCGCGGTCCACGGGCGCAGGAACACGGTGGGATAGAGCACCTGCACATCGATGCCGAGCTCATCCATGTGTTTGAGACGGCCCTGGATATCCTCCATCTCGCGCGCGCCCTTGGCGGTATCGGCGCCCACATTGCCTTCCTTGGGCAGCATGCGGTTGTCCATGAACCAGAATTCGCGCTGGTGAATGCCAACCTGGCTCGACACCGTGCGGCCGGGATCCTTGGACTGGACCACCAGCGGCCGGTATTTTTCAAACTCCGGGTCAAGAAAATCAAAAGTATGTTCGCACTCGACCACATGCGCGTCGGCGTCAACCGATCCCATTAGCACCCTCCCTATAAACGGCGTCTGTTTTCCTTTGGCCGAGAATACGCCACGGTAGCGGGGGGAGACAAGGTGGTGCCATTGTCGAATCGAAGGCCTAATGGACCGAGCCGACCACCCCCTCCTAACCTCCCCCGCCAGCGGGGGAGGGATATATTTTAAGGAGCGCCTTAATCTTATTTCCCACCACATTGGCTAAGGGCAGGGAAAATCCTCCCGATACACTGAACCTAAATCCCTCCCTCCGTGAAACGGGGGGAGGTTAGGAGGGGGGCCTTCGACGCTTGAACCGAACACTGGCATCAGTTGACCAGTCTCTGTAAGCGCCCGTAGAGTCGGAAAAAATATTACGGGGAGCAATCCATGACGGAAAAGACCGATTGCATTGTGATCGGCGCGGGCGTTGTCGGGCTGGCCATCGCGCGGCAGTTCGCCATGGCGGGCCGCGACGTGATCATTCTCGAAGCGGAAAATTCCTATGGCAGCCATACGTCGTCGCGCAATTCGGGCTGTATCCATGCCGGCATCAACTACCCGCCGGGCAGCCTGAAGGCGCGGCTGAATATGCGCGGCAAGGAATTGCTGTATCGCTACTGCCCCGAGCACGGCGTCGGCCACAAGATGATCGGCAAGCTGGTCGCCATCGTCGACGAAGAAAAAATCCCCCAGCTGCACGCCCTGAAGGAAAAATCCGCCTCCATCGGTCTGGACGAGATGTATTTTATGACGGGTGCGGAGGCGCGCGCGCTGGAGCCCAATCTGCACTGCGTGGCGGCGCTCCATTCGCCCACATCGGGCATCGTCGATCAACCGGAGCTGATGACCGCCTATCTGGGGGATGCGGAAGATCATGGCGCGGTGCTCGCGTTAGGCGCGCCGGTTCTGTCGGGACGGGCCACCGACAGCGGCGTCACCCTGACGGTCGGCGGTGCCGGCGCCATGGAAATCGCGTGCAATCTTTGCATCAATGCGGCGGGCCACGGGGCGACCAAGATCGCCGGGCTGATCGACGGCGTGCCCAAGGAAACCGTGCCCGAGATGATCCTGGCGCGCGGCTGTTATTTCGTACTGCCCAGCAAGAAACCCTTCACCCGCATGATCTATCCGCTGCCCGACGAGCACGAGGTGGCGATGCACATCAGCCCCGACATGGGCGGCATGGTGCGCTTCGGCCCCGACACGGAATTCGTCGATGCGGTGGACTACACGGTCAATCCCGACCGGGCGCCGTTTTTCTATGAGGCGGCGCGGCGGTTCTGGCCGGACATTCGGGACGGCGACCTGGAGCCCGGCTATGCCGGCGTGCGCCCCAAACTCAGCCGGGCGCGGGCCGGTGACAATGATTTCGTGATCCATGGCGCGGAAACCCACGGCCTGCCAAATCTGGTCAATCTGTTCGGTATCGAATCGCCCGGGCTGACATCGTCCATGGCCATCGCGGAGTACGTTGCGGCGCTGGTTGAAGAAGGGAACCGTTGAGATGACTGAAAGTTTCGCTGACATTTCGGCGGCGATCATTGAGAATTTGAGCATCCTCGCCGACGGGTGCCGAATCCATCCGGCCTACCGGGCAAAGCGCAAGGCCACCGGCAATTGCGCGCCTTGTATGCGGATGTATGAGGCGCGGCTGGCGCTCAACGCGCTTGAGGGGGAGCCGGAAAAATCCTGAACCTGGGCGCCATGCTTACCGCCACCGCGCGGCGGGCCCCAAATCGCGAAGCGGTGGTGTGCGGCGGCCGGCGGCTCAGCTTCGCCGAGCTCGATGCCCGAACGACGCGTCTCGCCAATGCGCTGATGATGATGGGGCTTGCCGTGGGCGACCGGGTAGCCCTCCATATGGCGAATTCCATCGCGGTGGTGGAGGTAATGGCCGCGATCGCCAAGGCCGGCGGCATTGTGGTGCCCATCAGCACGCGGCTCGCCGCCCCGGAAATCCGCTACATGCTGGAGGACACCCGACCGTTCGCCGCGATCTATTCGCCCGACGTCCGCGACGCGGTGCAAGAGAATGCCGCCGCTCTCGATGATATCCGTTTTATCGTCGACGGGGTGGCGAAAGGCGGCGAACAGAGCCTGGAGGCGCTGATCGAGGGTGCATCGGACCAGGCGCCGGCATTAGGGTCTTTTTCTCCCGATGATGCCATGCTGAGCTACACCTCGGGCACAACCGGGCGGCCCAAGGGCGCCATCGCCACGCACCGCAATCTGGTGATCGGCCTGGGATGGATCAACGCCACCGAGTGGCGGCTATCGGCCGAGGACCGCACGCTGGTAGCGACGCCCATGTCGCACCGCACCGGCATGGCCCGCATCGCATCGTCGTTTTGCCTGGGCTCCACTCTGATCGTGCAGGAGCGGTTCGATCCCGCCGAGACCGTCCGGCTGATCGAAGCCGAGCGGGTGAGCCATATCGGCGTGGTGCCCACCATCGCCCGCATGCTGCTGCCCGCCATCCAAGCCCGACCGGATTCCTGCGCCAGCCTGCGCACCATGCTGGCCACCGGCGAGGTGTTCCCAACCAGCATTAAGGACCCGCTGTTCGCCGCCCTGCCCCGGCTTGAGCTGCACAGCTTCTATTCGCAGACGGAAGCCGGCGTGGTGACCAATCTGCGGCCCGAGGAGCAGCAGAATTATGGCGATTCCATCGGGCAACCGATTGCCGGCGTCGAGCTAAGGTTGGTTGATGGAGATTTAGAGGATGTCACCCCGGGGGAGACCGGCGAAATACTGGTGCGCTGCGGCGAGCCGGGGGAATTCACCCTGATGCGCGAATATTTCAACCGTCCCGAAGATACCAAAAACACCATTGTCGATGGCTGGGTGCGTACCGGCGACATGGCGCGGGAAGGCGACAACGGCTATCTCTATTTCGTCGACCGGCTCAAGGACATGATCGTGAGCGGTGGACTCAATATTTATTCGGTTGAAGTCGAAGACGCGCTGCTTAACCACCCCGCAATCCATGAGGCCGCCGTCATCGGCGTGCCCGATGCGGAATTCGGCGAAGCAGTCATGGCCTTTGTGGTGGCCAAGGACGGCGCCACGCCCGGCGAGGACGCGCTGATCGAGCACTGCCGCCAACACATCGCCAGCTACAAAAAACCGCGCCATATCCGTTTTGTCGACAGCCTGCCGCGCAACACCACCGGCAAGGTGGCCAAGCCCCTCCTGCGCGGCCAGGCGGCGAGTGGCGACTAACGTTGAAATTTACTCTCTTGTTTCCACACCATGTTCAAGGGAGGAGAGGAAGCTTTGGCGCCTCTGTCCGCCCCGTACATTATTGTCATCCCGGCCTTGAGCCGGGACCCATTGGGTCTAACCGATTTATGGGTCCCGGCTCGCGCTTCGCTTGGCCGGGATGACAATCTAATTTAATTGCACTGAATTTTGCGGAACCTTAGTCAGCGAACAAAATTGATCGAACGGTTGTGTCCAAATACGAAAAAAGACATCTCCAACGATCAATATAGAAAACCATATCAAAACCGCGCACAATGAAGTCACGCACTTAGCTTATGCATGAGGTTCCCGATGGACGGACAATTACGGCAATCAAACCGCGAACCCGCCAGCCCCGGTGTACCGGCCGTCGATCCGGCGGCGTGGTATGCCGATGACATGCTCAAGACCGACGAATGGCTCCACACCCTGTCGCAGGCCGAGATCGGCGATCTGCTGAATGCCGTCGCGGGCGCCGAGGCGCAGGGCATCCCTATCAAAGATTTCACGCGGGACAATTTTCCGCTGCCTGTATTCGGCCCGGTCCTGGGTGAGATTTATCAGGAGCTGACCGAAGGGCGGGGTTTCGTCCTGATCCGGGGACTGCCGGTGGGAGACATCACCCGTGCTCAGGCCGGCGCGGCGTTCTACGGCATGGGAACCTGGCTTGGCCGCGCGGTATCGCAGAACCCCATGGGCCACGTGCTTGGCCACGTCAAGGATATGGGCAAGGATTACGACGACCCCATGGCGCGCGGCTACCAGACGGCGGCGCAGATGGCGTTCCATTCGGACCAGTGCGATTACGTGGGGCTGCTGTGTCTGCAGCCATCCAGATCGGGCGGGGAGAGCCTGATCGTCAGCTCGACCACGTGTTACAATGAAATGTGCAAGCGGCGGCCGGATCTGGCCAAGGCGTTATGCAAGGATTTCTACTTCACCAAGCATGGCGAGGTGAAAACAGGCGAGGACCCCTGGTACCGCATGCCGGTCGTTGCGATCCATGAGGGCCATGTGTCGATCCGGGGCGCCGGCGCCCATGTGCGCAAGGCTCAAGGGTTGCCCGGCGTGCCGCCTTTCACCGAGGCGGACAAGGAAGCCCTGAAACTGTTCCAGGAACTGGCCACCGAGCTCGCCATGCCGATGGAATTCCAGCAGGGCGATATCCAGTTGCTGCACAACCACGTGATGCTGCACACGCGGACGGCATTCGAGGATTTTCCCGAGCCCGACCGCAAGCGCCACCTGATGCGGCTGTGGCTGACCGACCCCGCCGGCCGCCCCACCCCGCCCGGTTTCCGCGACAACATCAGCGGCATCGAAGTGGACGGCACCGTGCTGACCGCCCCGCTGGATATGACCGAGGCGGAGTAGGGCGACACAGGAGCGCGTGGATGAATGCCAAGGAAAACCGCACGTGGGACCCGCGTGGCGGTCCCGATCCGGATACCAAGGCGCCACGGTTCGGATTGCCGGCCGGCGCGTGCGATTGTCATGTTCATGTCTATGGCCCGGCCGCCCGCTTTCCCTTCATTGCAAGCCACGCCGAACGCTCGTTCGAGGCGCCGAAAAGCGCGCTTGAGACCATGCACCGGAAAATCGGCATGGACCGCTGTGTCATCGTCCATGTACCGGCGCACGGGACCGATCTGGCGGTCACGCTGGACGCCATGGCGAGCAGCGACCGTCAGGTCCGCGCCGTCGCCCTGGTGAACGATGAGATCACCGATAAACGGCTCGAGGAACTGCACGCGGCTGGTTTTCGCGGCATCCGCTACAGCCCGACCCTCGATGGCGGGCCCCTCAATCATGCCGCCGTGCGCCGCATGGCCGACCGGATCGCCCCGCTCGGGTGGCATATCCTGTTCCACTTCAAGGATAACGGCATTCTTCCCTATGCCGATCTGCTGAAGGGGCTGCCGGTGCCCTGCGTGCTCGACCATTTCGGCGGCATCGATCCCGCCACGGGAGGCGCCGGTCAGGATTCCTTCCGCGTCGTGTCGGAACTGCTGCGATCGGATAACGGGTGGATCAAGACATCGGCCATCGAAAAGGTTTCGCATCAATCCTATCCATTTGCCGACGCCGCGGAGATTGCCGCGGCGCTTGTGGAGATAGCACCTGACCGGCTCCTGTGGGGCTCCGATTGGCCGCACCCCAGCGTGGGGCCGCAGGGCCCGACCAACGATGGCGACCTTGTCGATTTGATTCCGACCTACGCGGCCGACCCGGCCATCCAGCAAAAGCTGCTGGTCCAGAACCCGGCCCGCCTATACGGCTTCGACTGATCAGGGCGCTCGCGCGGACGACGATTGAAGGCGCGCCCGTGAAAGCGCTATGGTACGGTGGATTTTATATGGAAATTTTTCAGGGGATTTTGAAGATGAATTCAATCAGAAAATTTATTGCGCTTGGCGGCTTGGCCGCTATCGCATGCCTCTTCGCGTTTCAGCCGACGCAATCACAGGCGATGGATCCGTCCTATAAGGGCAAGACAATCCGGTTCGTCGTCGGGTTCGGCGCGGGCGGCGGCTACGATGCTTATGCGCGCATGCTGGCGCCCCGTTATCAAGAGCTTCTTGGCGCGACGGTCGTTGTCGAGAATCAGCCTGGCGCCGGCGGCATGGTGGCACTCAACAAGTTCAACGTCGCGCCGCCCAATGGGCTGACCCTGACCGTCGTCAACGGCACCGGCGCCAGCCTGCAGCAGCTGCTTGGGGTGAAGGGCGCCCGGTTCGACCTGACCGAGTTCAAAATCCTCGGAACCGCCGACTATTCAGTGTGGAATTTCCTCGTCTCGCCGAATTCGCCCTACAACACGCTTGAGGACGTGATGAAGGCCGAAAAGCCTTTCCACTGGGGCTCTTCGGGCAGGGTCTCGGGCATGGGGGATGGCGCGGCGATGACCTGTTTCGCCCTCAACATGAAGTGCAAGCTCGTCACCGGCTACAAGGGCAGCCGGGCAGCCGCTCTCGCCGTCGCCAAGGGCGAGATGGACGCCATGTATGTATCCGAAACCTCGGCCTATAACTACGTCAAAGGCAAGAACGCCAAGGCGGTCGCCACCATGAACCGCAAACGGTCCATCCTGTTTCCCGATCTGCCCACCGTTTTCGAACAGATGCCCAATCTGAGCAAGGAACAGCAGTGGTGGATCGACTACCGCGCGACGGTCGAAAGCCTGGGACGGATTCTCGTGATGCCGCCCAGCACGCCGGACAATCTGCTCAAAATCATGCGGCAAGCGACGCATACGATCCTGAGCGATCCCAAGTTCGTCGCCGAGGGTGCGAAGAAAAAACGTTACATCAAATACATCGACGCGGCGCAGACCGAAAAGAATATCGCGACCGTCCTCAAATCCTTGACGCCGGAACAGACGGCGCAGATCAAAAAGGTCGTACTCGAGTACTGACCGGTATTTCCTAATACGATGGCGGCTCCTCTTGCACGTGGGGCCGCCGTTCTATTTCGTTGCGGTGCCGTCGCGGAATTGCGGCATTATGCCGACCAGAGCCGGGGATATTGGTCGCTGTCGACCGGGCCGCCGGCGGTCAGGTCGGGCTGGTCGGGGACGGACGGAATATAGGGGCGCGGGTTCCAGGTAATGTCGTCGCCGCCAAACCGCAGCGAAAGCGCCCGGCGGCGCCGGTCGGTCGAGCTGTTGGCCGTCGCCGCGTGCAGCGACTTGCCGTGGAACGCGACGGCATCGCCGGGTTCGACCTCAAACAATTCAATATCATACTTGTCGGGCTCGGCATCGATATCGGGGGCCGGCCCGTCGAGCGCCTCTGCCTGGTCCACCAGATTGCCGTCACCGATGCGGATGGGATGAAACAGCTTGCCCCAGCGGTGCGAGCCCTTGACGAACTTCATCGCGCCGGTTTCCTCGGTCACCGGGTCGAGCGGAAACCAGATGGAACAGAAATCTTCACCATTGACCTCGAAATAGGGAAAATCATGATGCCAGTAGGTCGGCACCTGGGTGCCCGGCTCTTTCACCAGCAGATGTTCGTCGATCAGATTTATTTTATGGGCGCCCATCAGCTGCGCGGCGATGGCGGCGGCGGGCGATTCATACAGGAAGTGGCGGAACGCGTCGAAGCGCCGGTGCATGAAATGGTCGGTAAAAAACCGCCCCCTGCCGTCTTCGACGTAATCCTTGGAGACCTGGCTCGGGGCGGCCATGGCCGCGTCCACGCCGTCACGCAATAAAGTGAGCCAGTGATAGGACACCACACCGCGGAGCGCGACCACACCATCGGTGCGCCAGCTTGTGATCAGGTCTTCGCTCAAAACGGGGGCCGCTTCCATGGTCCGATTATGACGTGTCGCGCGGGGCGGGGCAAATGAAACGATCGGATGACCAGCGGATAGTCATGCGGAGAAGACTGACATAATCTAAGGAGCAAGACTGTATCAAACGCCTGCCCCCGCCAAGGAGCCCCGAGATGGAATATCTGCACACCATGGTCCGCGTCACGGATCTCGATTCGTCACTTAATTTTTACTGCAATTTGCTGGGGCTCGTGGAGGTCAGACGCCGCGACCATGAGAAAGGCCGGTTCACGCTGGTCTTCCTGGCAGCCTCCGGCGACGCCGAAGCGGCGAAGGAGACCCAGAGGCCCACCGTCGAGCTGACCTATAATTGGGATCCCGAAGACTATTCAGGCGGCCGCAATTTCGGCCATCTGGCCTACCGGGTGGATGATATCTATGGGGTTTGCCAGCGTCTGCACGACGGCGGCGTCACCATCAACCGGCCGCCGCGCGACGGCCACATGGCCTTCGTCCGATCGCCCGACGGCGTTTCCATCGAACTGCTGCAAAGCGGCGACGGCCTGGCGCCAATGGAACCCTGGGCCTCCATGCCCAATACCGGGGAATGGTGAGCCCGCTCAGCCGATCCGGTACTGGTCGATCACCTGCTCGTCTACCTCGACGCCGAGACCGGGTCCCTGCGGGACGGTCATGAACCCGTCCACCGAGTTGATCGCATCGCCCATGGGGCTGGCCCCCAGATCGCAGAAATAGAACTCGCACATGGCGTCGGCTTCCATCGCGGCGACGATATGCTGGGTCGCAATCAGGCCGGGCCCGTATAGAGGCGAATGGGGCTCAAACGCCACCGGCTGGCCGGCGCAAAACTGAACGGCCTTCCACATTTCGGTAATGCCGCCAAACTTGGTGACGTCGGGCTGGACGAAATCGACGGCGCCGGCTGCCACCATTCGGCGGAGATCGTTCAGCGTGCCGAGGTTTTCCCCGGCGGCGACCGGGATGCCGCCCTCGCGGCGAATGCGTGCCAGCGCGTCGAAATCATCCGCCGGATACACCGGCTCCTCCAGCCAGGTCAGATCGTATGGCTGCAGGTCCCGCGCCATCCGGATCGCCTGGTCCACATCCCAGTGGCAGTTGGTATCGAGCATGAGGGCCACATCCGGCCCCACCGCGTCCCGCGCGGCGGCGACGTCTTCGATGGTGCGTTCATGCAGCTTGATATGGCGGTAGCCGCGCGACGCCGCCGCGGCCGACACCCTGGCGACATGGTCTGGATTCTGCATGCGCAGCAGACTGGCGTAGACCGGCAGACGGGTCCGCTTGCCGTCACCGCCCAGCAGGCGGTGGATGGGCTGGCCGGCGATCTTGCCGGCGATATCCCAGAGCGCGATATCGAGACCGGAGAGCGCATAGCGCACCGGCCCGTTGAGCGCCATGCTCTGGAGGCGCCGGTGGAGATCGCTCATGAGTGTTGCACTATCGGTGGGATCCCGCCCCACCGCCAGCGGCGCCACCACGATCCGGGCGGCTTCCAGCGTGATCGGACAGGACCCGAAGCCGAATGCCTCGCCCCAGCCGGTGATCCCTTCATCCGTATCGACGCGCAAGTAAACCGCATCCATCAGGGTACGGGGCGCCCCGGTGCTCAGGGTCGGCTTGGGCGCGCCGTGGTCATAGGGCAGCGCGATCAGCATCGGCTCGATATGCGTGATTTTCATCAAAAGGTCCTTTCCGCCGGCGTGGCCGCAAACTGACCCCAGCCCATAATCCAATAGTATAGAAATGACCGGTTTTTGGGTAGGTGCGGTTGAATTTCAGAGCTTTTCTCCGGTCCGGACTGGGCATCTGCACAAACTCTTTACCCCTTCCCGGCATAATAAATCGGCTTTCGGGCACCCGCCCCTTTGAATAACTGATTACTGGCTGACCCTGAGAATGATTGCCCAATTTATCGGTGCCGCGACCAAGATCCGCCTCAGCCAGCGGACAATCGCCGGCGGACTCGCGGCTTTTTGTCTGTTCGCCGGGGCATTCCTTGTCGTTGCCTATTTCGCCTACCGCTACGCCATTCTATCGCCGGCGGATGCGGAGTCAGCGCGCCTGGCCGCGATGATCTTCGCGCCGGCCCTGGTGGGACTGTTTGTCGCCGCCTCGCTCACGCTGGGCCTCACCGGCATGGCCTTGGCCCGACAAGGGTTTGCCGCTCCTTTGCGTGATCTCCAGACCTGCCTGACGGTGGCGCTGCGCGAGCCGGTCAATGCCAGCAAGCTGGCCCTGCCGGACAAACAGGGGGGCGAAATCGGCAAGGTGATCCGCACCGCCAATGATCTTTTCGCACAGATCACGGCGTCCCATTGGGAGGCGTTCCACTCGATGCAAACCATGGCATCCCATACATCGGACGCCGTTATCGCCTATGACGTGGATGGCAATCTGCTTTACGCCAATCGGCCCTGTATCAGTCTGTGCGGCTTCAAGACGTTCGATGAGCTGAAGGAATCGGCGACCCTGCCCCTGTTCGAGATGACCCCCGAGACCCCGCCGGTGGCGCTGCCCGATGGTCTGTCGCATGGCTCGTTTTCAAAAGAAGTCGTCCTGATCGGCAACGGCGATAATCGGACGACGGTACTTCTGAGCGCAGCCCGGCTACCGGTTTCGGCGCAATTTCCGACCCGTTTCTATGCCAGTATCACGGACATTTCCGTGCTGCGTAGCGCGCAGGAAATGCTCGAGGCGCAGAACATGGAGCTCAGCACGGCAAATCGGGCCAAGTCCGAGTTCCTGGCCAATATGAGCCACGAATTGCGGACTCCGCTGAATGCCATTATCGGGTTTTCGGAAATCATGAAGAAGCAGGCCTTTGGCCCGCTCGGATCGCCCCACTATCTCGAGTATATGGAAGATATCCACAACAGCGGTAACCATCTGGTCGATATCATCAATGACATTCTGGATCTGTCCAAAATCGAGGCCGGGTGCATGGAGCTGCACGAAACAAAGCTGCCCGTGCGCACCATGATCAATTCCTGCCTCCGCATCATGCACGAGCGGGCCGCAAGCGCCGAGGTCAAACTCGTCGTAAGAGTGCCCGACGACCTGCCCGATCTCCATGCCGACGAGCGGCTGGTCAAGCAGATGCTGATCAATCTCCTGTCGAACGGAGTCAAGTTCACCCCGGCCGGCGGCACCATCACCGTCGGCGCCCAGTACAAGTCGGGCGCCGTACTGATCGGCGTTGCCGATACCGGTATCGGCATGAGCCGGGAAGACGCCCTTCTCGCCCTTGAACCGTTCCGGCAGGTCGACGGGTCGCACACAAGGCAGCAGGAAGGAACCGGGCTGGGCCTGCCCTTGGTGAAATCCTATATCGAGCTGCATGGCGGCGGTTTCCGGCTCGATAGCGGGCCCGGCAAGGGAACTCTGGTGACCCTCACCTTCCCGCCCGAACGGACCCTAACGCCGGTCACGGAGAAATCGGTCGCCTGACCGACCGTTATCCGGATTTATCCAGGCACCGACTATTCCTGGACGGGCGCCGCCGCCTTTTAGCCTCTTATGCCTCACCGGAAAGCGGTTCGAAAACCACTATGGCGCCATGCGCGTCCGAGCCGGCGACCATCAGGCCCCCCTTGTGCCGAGCGACGGCGACCCCGTTTGTTTCCAGCAAGTGTCGTGTCTTCGGCAAGTCAGCAACCGCAATGGTGAAGGAGGCCGCGAACGGCAGCGTTGGCGGATCGATCCCGTAGCTATTGCGCAACCCGTCCGGCTCCATCAGCAAAAACTTTCCAACCAACAGGCCGCATTCGGCCGCCATTCCGTTCCGCGTAAAGGGGATTCCGAAATATCTGGCGTAGCGGCGGGCGGCCTCG
>JAQBTY010000488.1 GCA_027624735.1 Pseudomonadota bacterium
AGTTTTACTCCGCCCGCGGAAGGAAAATCCCCCGCTTCCGTGGTCTAATTTGTCACCGCCGCATACATAAACAGTCCCAAAGCGCCCGCAAAGGCTCAGGACCGGATTCTCGTACCCGATAGGCGCCAAGCGGCGAACCCGGTGAATATGATCATTGAGTTACCAAGTTTAGACGTCATGGAAACCGGTCATCTCACATCGACCGGATCCGTTGGCATGGTGGCGGAACCGGTAATACCAACGGTCGATCCGCTGGTGATTCCGCTGATTTTTCAGATGGCCGATATTTAGAATCGGATTACTCTGCGGCGAATTGGCCGGTCAATTCCGCCGAATCCTGCCGGGCAAGTTCAAATATTTGGTGAAAGATTTCAGGTGACTGAGCACCTGACACGGCGAACTTGCCATCGACCACATAGCATGGAACGCCTGTTATACCTTCTTGCCGGGCCTTTTCATCAAGCGCCATTATTTGGGCGCGGTCGTTGTCACTTCGCAAATAGCGGCTAAGGTCATTCCTGTTAAGCCCATTCACTGCACCAATTTCAACCAGAATATCCAGATTTCCTAAATCCAGACCGTCGAAGAAAAATCCGCGAAACAAGGCTTCAACGATAGCTTCCTGACGGCCAGCAAGCCCGGCAAAATGGACGAGCCTGTGCGAATTGACTGTATTAGGTGTCCGTTTAATCGCCGCGAAATTAAACTCAAGGCCTTCTTCCCTGCCGGTCCGGCAAAGCCGGTCGTTTTGGCGTTCGGCGCGCTCCAGACCGCCAAATTTGGCGGCTAGATAGGATTTATGCTCCATTCCCTCGGTCGGCATGGTCGGGTTGAGTAGGTAGGGTTGCCAAATGACCTGCAGGTTTTCCTGCGGACGCATCGCTAGCGCCCGCTCAAACCGTCTTTTGCCAATGAAACACCAGGGGCAGACTGTGTCCGAAATAATTTTGATCTGCATGTGATTAGCGTATCCGGTTATCGCCCATCTTCGCTTAAACGTTGTCCGTGAAGTCAGATCACCCTCAGAAAATGGACACTGAACAGATTTTCTTCATCAATCCAAACCTTCACCGGCTCAAACCCAACCGCACTGGCCATGGCCTGAAATTGTTCTACACCATATTTATGTGAATTTTCTGTATGAATTGCTTCGCCTTCGGCGAAAGAATAGGACGATGACCCGATTTTCACCGACTGTTGCCGGTCGCTGACAAGATACATTTCAATACGGCCCAGACTAGCATTGTAGATGGCATCGTGATGAAAGGCCGATATATCGAAATTGGCGCCAAGTTCAGCATTGGCTCGCACCAGCAGGTTTAAATTAAAGGCGGCGGTAATGCCCCTGGAATCGTTATAGGCGGCCCTAAGAATATCCTCATCCTTCTTGAGATCCGCGCCTATTAACAGGCCGCCGTTGCGGGGCCGCAAAAGATCCGCAGTCTGAGCCAGGAATTCGAGGGCAGGTCCGGCGGTAAAATTCCCGATTGACGAGCCTGGGAAAAATACCACTGGCGCCCCGTCTTGTTTGACGATTTCAGACGGCAGATCGATCGGCTTTGTATAATCAGCGCATACCGCGGTTACGAGCAGATCTGGGTTCTTTTGGGCCAACGCGTCCGTTGAGGCTCGCAAATGGTCTTTCGAGATATCAATTGCTGTATAGGAAACCTGCCCCCGCAGGGCTGTCAGAAGAATGCCCACCTTGATACTGGAGCCACTTCCAAATTCTATCAGATGGCAGTCTCTGCCCAAATGTGATGCTATTTCCGCCGCATTGCTGATCAAAAGGGCGGTCTCGGTGCGCGTGACATAATACTCGTCGAGTGCGCAGATCTGGTCAAATAGCTTGGATCCCCGCTGATCATAGAAAAATTTGCAGGGTAGGGATTTGGGGTATCGCGACAAGCCGGCCCGCATCGCGTCCGCAAAATTCTCGTTCTCCGGTCGAAGATCATAAAAGGCGACGGGGTCCGACAAATTCTGCGCTGTCATATTACCACTTTATTTCCCGGGGACGCTATCCACCGACAGTAACTATCCAGCACGTGCAAAGAGATACTGTCGCGTAAAGGGCAGCCTTTCCCCCGTTATAAAGTGAATTTGCGGCAGCCCCAACTAAAGTAAGCCTAACGTGCACGCGATCGACCCGCAACCCGCGAGGGTACCGTCAATGTAGGGGAGGAGACCCCGATTTGTGGTCTGCCTCAGTGCTCGCCGTAGCGAAGGTAGTCCGACCAGCTGGTTTCGAGCCTACGAAGGAGTTGGCAGGCGGCGTCAATCTGATCTGCCTGGTCCGGCCGGGTGCCAAGTGCTGCCGCGTGCTTATTTTCGGCTTCGGCGATTTGTCGGCATAACTCTTCTCCCTTTTTCGTCAGATTGACGCGCAGGGAACGCCTGTCATGCGACGATCGTTCTTGGACGACGAGACCGCAGGATACCAATTGTTTGATGTTATATGAGACGTTGGAGCCAAGGTAGTAGCCCCGTTCAACCAGATCGCGCACGCTGATCGATTGGCCACGCATTTTTGTCAGCATCAAAGCCTGGGCAGCGCTTATACCGTCCACTCCCAGCCGATCGAGCTCGTATCGCAACATATCAAGATGGCGACGATGGAGTCGTTCGATCATACGGGTGATCTGCAGATACGTTTCGGCGGAGGAGGGAATATCCGCTGCCTCTGAGTTGCTTGCCGTCACCGTATCCACTTGGCGCTCTCCTAGCCCGAATTATTCACGGTGCGGCGTTTAATGGTTGGTGAGCATGGATTAACCTGTTGAGATT
>JAQBTY010000489.1 GCA_027624735.1 Pseudomonadota bacterium
AACCGGGTTGACGAGCTGTTCTGTCTCGACCAACTGGCCGCCTATAAAGACAAAGGGCTCAACCTCACCACCGAGTTCGCCGTGGTGGAAGGTGCCGACGGCTGGGATGGCGCCATTGGTCACGTGACGCAGTTGCTGCGGTCCGAGCTGATCGGCTCCGGCCCCGATGTCTATCTGTGCGGTCCGCCGCCGATGATCGAGGCGGGCCAGACCTGGCTCGCCGATCACAAGGTGAACGACAAGCTGATCCACGTCGAAAAATTTCTGCCGAGCTAGGGGATGCCCCAGGGAACGAAAAATTTTGTCATTCGTGGCGGCACCATCATCGACGGCACCGGCGCTGACCCGTTTGTCGCCGATGTGGCAGTCGCCCATGGCCGGATCGTCGAGATCGGGCCTGATATCGCGACGGGCGACGCGGAAACCGTTGACGCGACGGGGCTGGTGGTCGCGCCGGGCTTTATCGACATCAAAACCCATTCTGACTGGACCCTGCCGCTCATGCCGCGGGCGGAAAGCAAGATCCGCCAGGGGGTGACGACAGAGGTGATCGGCCATTGCGGCTATAGCTGTGCGCCCGCGTTGCCCGGCAAGGTCGAGGCGCTGGCGGAATATCTGAGCCCCAGTGCACCGTGGCTTACCTTCCGTGAGACCAGCTTTGCCGATTACCTGACAAATTATCCGGCGTTGTCGGTTAATGCGATCCATCTGGTGGGGCACAACACGCTGCGCCTGATGGCCATGGGCATGGAAGACCGTCCGCCGACACAAGATGAGCTCGCCCACATGAACGTGCTGTTGAACGACGCGCTGGCGGCCGGTGCCCTCGGCATGTCGTCGGGCCTGTTCACCGCGCCCGGCTCGTTTTCCGATACCGAGGAACTCGTGGCGCTGGGCCGGACGCTGGAAGCCGAGGGCGCGCGCTATTTCACTCACCTTCGGGACGAGGGTAACAATGTCTTTGATTCCGTGGCCGAAACCATGGAATTCGCCGAGGCGGTTGGCGTTCATGTGCAGATCGTCCACATGAAGCTGTCGGGTCTCGACAATTGGGGCGGGGCGCAGAAGATCCTGCGGATGTTGTCCGATGCCCGCGGTCGCGGCGTCACCATCGATTGCGATGACTATCCCTACACGGCGGCGAGCAACCAGCTGCGCAATCTGATGCCAAGCTGGCTTCAGGAAGGCGGGATAGAGGGCACGCTGGCGCGTCTTTCCAATCCTGACGACCGCGCGCGATTGCGCCGGGAAGTGGATGCGGAAGGGCTCAATAATTTCGGCCGTATCCCGTCGTGGGACGCGGTGCGTATCTCCATCTCTCCCAATATGCCCAACTATGCCGGACGCACCATCGCCAGCATCGCCGACGAACGCGGTATCGATGGTTTCGATATGGCGCTGGATTACATCAAGGAGGATCGCGGCCAGACCCGCGTGCTGGTGGACTCCATTTCCGAAGACGACGTGCGGGATTTCGTGTGCTCCAGCGATGTGATGGTGGGCTCCGACGGTAACTCCGTCTCTCCCGAAGGCACCACGGGGCAGGGCAGGCCGCATCCGCGCTTCTATGGCACCTTCGCCAAGGTGCTGGGCCATTACAGCCGCGATCTAGGGTTACTTCCGCTGCATGACGCGGTCTACAAGATGACCGGCGCGTCGGCCAAGGCGCTCGGGCTTAAGGATCGCGGGCTCCTGAAACAGGGCTTCCGCGCCGACATCACCGTGTTCGATCCCGCCACCATCGCCGAGCGCGCCACCTACGAAGACCCGCACCAGTTCGCCGCCGGCATCAATACCGTTTTGGTCAACGGCGTGCCCACCTTACAGGGCGGCGACCATACGGGCGCCCTGGCCGGCCGGACTCTCCGGCGGCAGACGGATTTCTTGTAAAAAAATAAGTGCGTAAATTCAATTGGTTAGACTGGGTTGACTTATCCTGTTTAAGCCTTATTTTCCCTTTCGGACCAGAATGGTCCTGTATAGAGGCAAAACAGGGATAAGTCCTTGATAAAGCTAAGCCGTTTGGCGGATTACTCGATCGTCCTCATGACGCAATTGGCGGCGCGTCCGGGTTCGCTGGTGCAGGCGCCCGATTTGGCGCTGCTGACCGGTCTGCCGGTGCCGACGGTGGCGAAGACGCTGAAGCGCCTGTCCCATGCGGGGTTGGTTGAATCGCAGCGCGGCACCAAGGGCGGCTACGTTCTGGTGCGCGATGCCGCCGATATCCCCGTGACAGAAATTATCGTCGCCGTCGACGGGCCCATCGCCCTGACTGACTGCACGGTCGAATCCGATGGCGTGTGCGAGATCGAAGCGCTGTGTCCGACCCGCACAAACTGGAAAAAGATCAACGAGGCGGTGGTCGGAGCGCTGCGCGGTATCTCGCTGGCCGATATGACGCCGCAGATGGCGCCGTTCGTGCCGCACCGGCCTTATGAGCCAACCCGCACAGCGGCGGTGGGGGAATAGGGATCATGGCCGAGATCGCAGCCGAAACCATCGATCAGGTCGCCGAGAGCAGTGACTACAAGTACGGCTTTGTCACCGAGATTGAATCCGAATTCGCGCCCAAGGGGCTGAACGAAGACATCGTCCGCTATATCTCCGGCAAGAAAAACGAACCAGACTGGCTGCTCCAATGGCGGCTCGACTCTTACCGGCTGTGGCTGGAAATGGAAGAACCCACCTGGGCCCTGGTAGATTACCCGGCCATTGATTACCAGGATTCCTATTACTATGCCGCGCCGAAGTCTGATTCCGACGCGCCCAAG
>JAQBTY010000046.1 GCA_027624735.1 Pseudomonadota bacterium
CGCACAGAGGAGCGCCGCCATAACAAGTTTATTCGTCCCTTGAGTCATGCAAACAAGTCCAGCCGATATCCATCGATATCTTATACCAGAACTCGCTGATCGCGGCCTATAGCCCATGCCGCGGACAGGCTCCGGCGCATCTCGGAACACGGGCCATGAGTGCCGATCCGGACCGCTGAGTATCGTGCGATCAGTCTGCTGTCGAAAACAAAAGAGGCAGCCACTGGGCTGCCTCAAGAGTAAACCAGGTTTCTCTGTATTGTATTACGCGGCGGCATCCTGTTCGCCATCGTCATCGTCGCCAAAAACAGGTCCTGAATCCTGGCCCTTGGCATCGGGGTCACGATCAACCAGTTCGATCACTGCCATTGGGGCGTTATCGCCGTAGCGAAACCCAGCCTTCAGCACACGCGTATAGCCGCCGTCGCGTTCGGCATATCGTTCCGCCAGCGTTGCGAACAACTTTTCGGCGATCACGACATCATTGTTCAAACGGCTCAAGGCCTGACGGCGCGTATGCAGGGTGCCGCGCTTTCCAAGCGTAACCAGGCGATCGACGATGCCCCGAAGTTCCTTTGCCTTTGGCAGCGTCGTCTTGATCTGCTCATGCTTGAGCAGGGCAACCGCCATGTTACGGAACATCGCCTTACGGTGAGCGCTTGTCCGGTTGAGTTTTCTACCACTTAATCTGTGTCGCATGACACTTGCCCCCAGTTGCCGCCATTAAACACACAGCAGCGATCAATTGTTACGCTTAGTATGGTTCTTCAAGCCGTTTAGCCAACTCTTCGATATTCTCAGGCGGCCATTCGGTCACTTCCATACCAAGATGGAGCCCCATCGTCGACAAGACCTCCTTGATTTCGTTCAGTGACTTGCGGCCGAAATTTGGCGTCCGCAACATTTCCTGTTCGCTTTTTTGAACGAGATCACCGATGTAAATTATATTGTCGTTCTTCAGACAATTGGCCGACCGCACGGATAGCTCAAGCTCATCGACCTTACGAAGCAAATTCCTGTTGAACACAGGCTCGGTCGGAGACACGGTCTCGGTGGCAGCCCTCGGTTCTTCGAAATTGACAAAGGTTTGCAACTGATCCTGGAGGATGCGAGCGGCAAGCCCTACCGCATCTTCAGGCGTTGTGGTTCCGTCTGTTTCCACATCAAGAACCAACTTGTCGTAATCGGTAACCTGACCAACACGCGTATTTTCCACATGATAGGCAACGCGTCTGACGGGGCTGTACACCGCATCGATGGGGATCAATCCGATCGGTGCATCTTCTGCCCTGATCTGAGATGCCGGAACATAGCCCTTACCGGTGGTGACCGTCATTTCAATATTGATTTTGGTGCCCTCGTCAAGCGTACAGATCACCAGGTCCGGGTCGACGATTTCAACATCATGGGACGCGTCTATCATGCCGGCGGTCACTTCGCCTGGGCCTGACGCCGTGAGGGTGATCCGGCGGGGATCATCGCCATGATAACGCAACGCCAGGGACTTCAGGTTGAGAACAATATCGGTCACATCCTCCCTGACCCCAGGGATCGACGAAAACTCGTGGAGAACGCCATCAATCTGTACAGCGGTCACCGATGCGCCCTGCAACGACGACAAAAGAATTCTGCGCAGTGCGTTGCCGAGCGTCATGGCAAACCCGCGTTCCAGCGGTTCAACCACTATGGAAGCGCTGCGCGTCGGGTCTAATCCCGGAGTAACTTCTAGCTTGTTCGGTTTTATCAGTTCTTGCCAGTTTTTCTGAATCACGGACGAAACCTCATTTTGAGTCGGCGCTTTGTACCGACTATTGCTTCAATATGTATTTGTTGGCCACCAAATGGCCAAGGGTTACCAGCGCTGAACTTACACTCTACGGCGCTTGCGCGGGCGACAGCCGTTATGCGGAATGGGGGTCACATCTTTGATGGCGGTAATAGTAAATCCGCTCGCCCCCAAAGCCCGCAAAGCTGATTCCCGCCCCGACCCAGGCCCCTTGACCATCACCTCAAGAGTCTTCATTCCATGCTCCATCGCCTTGCGCCCGACATCCTCGGCCGCCATCTGCGCCGCATACGGGGTGGATTTCCGGGACCCTTTAAAGCCCGTCGCGCCGGCCGATGACCAGGCAATCGTATTGCCCTGAGCATCCGCGATAGTGATCACGGTGTTGTTGAATGTCGCATTTACGTGCGCAATACCCGATGTAATGTTTTTGCGTTCGCGTTTCCGCACACGTACGGCTGTTGGCCTTGCCATATTCCTGTTTCCTGTATGTCAGCCGAAGGCTACTTCTTGCCCGTGATCGGCCGCGCGCGACCCTTACGGGTGCGCGCGTTGGTGTGTGTTCTTTGACCATGGACCGGCATACCCCGCCTATGCCGTATTCCACGATAGCAGCCGAGGTCCATCAGACGTTTGATGTTCATGGAAATCTCGCGCCTTAAATCGCCCTCTACCTGATGATCACGGTCAATGACCTCGCGGATACGCCCCAACTCATCGTCGCTAAGTTCATTGATGCGCCTGGTGGCATCAATATCGCTTAAAACGCAGATTTTTTTTGCCGACGTTCGGCCAATCCCATGAACATAGGTAAGCGCAATCGCCGTAGGTTTATTTGGTAAATTGACACCCGCTATACGCGCCATGCCGAGTCCCCCTCGATTTGGCGATAACCGCCTTGAAATTTCATCATTTCCGTCCGTGCCCGAAGCTGCGGGATTATAAGTAATATCGCTTGCAAGTCAACAATCACCCGACTGCAACAATCCGTTCAATTTCCTGCGTTACATCCTCAATCGACGCCATGGCGTCGACCGATCTCAATTGCCCTCTTTCGCGGTAGTAGGGTAACAGCGGCGCGGTCTGTTTTTCATACGCCTCAAGCCGCGCTTTTACCGTTTCAGGCTTGTCGTCGGCGCGCCGTGAAAATTCCTGAGAACCGCAATGATCGCAAAGACCGTCTACTCCCGGTTTTTGAAACTCATCATGGTAACCGGCGCCGCACTTTGCGCAGCTATACCGACCGCCAATACGATGCGCCAGCACGTCCGCGTCGACCGACATTTCTATCACGTGATCAAGCTTAAGACCCTTTTCGCTCAACATTTTATCGAGCGCTTCCGCCTGGGCCGTTGTCCGCGGGAACCCATCCAGAATAAAACCGTTGTTGCAGTCCGGCTGGGCAATTCGCTCGGAAATCATCCGAATCATGATTTCATCGGGCACAAGCGCGCCGGATTCGACGATACCCTTTACTTCCTTGCCAAGTTCGCTGCCGGACGCGATTGTCGCGCGCAACATGTCGCCCGTCGAAAGCTGAATCAGATGGTGACGTCGCTCAAGCTCTTGCGCCTGAGTACCTTTGCCGGCCCCCGGTGGACCCAGAAGGATCAGCTTCATCCGCGGCGACCTCGCAGGCGGGATTTCTTGATCAGACCTTCATATTGATGGGCCAGAAGATGAGACTGCACCTGTGCCACGGTATCCATGGTTACCGTCACAACGATCAGCAAACTGGTACCGCCAAAATAGAACGGCACTGCGTAATTGGAGATCAGCAACTCAGGCAGAATACTGATGGAGACAAGATAGATCGCGCCAAGCACCGTAATTCGCGTTAAGACGAAGTCCAGATAATCCGCGGTATTCTTGCCAGGCCGGATACCCGGAATAAAACCGCCATTCTGCTTGAGATTGTCGGCCGTTTCACTGGGATTGAAGACTACCGACGTGTAGAAAAACGCAAAAAACGCGATCAGCAAGGCGTAAAGACCAAGATAAACCGGTTGGCCGCGACCGAGATTAGCCGTTACCCCGGCTAACCATTCGGGGCCCTGCCCGGCCGCGCTGAAACCAGCGACGGTAATTGGCAGCAAGAGTAGCGAACTTGCAAAAATGGGCGGAATAACGCCTGCCGTATTAATCTTGAGCGGCAGATGCGAACTGTCGCCGCCAAACATTTTGTTGCCGACTTGTCGTTTCGGATACTGAACGACCAATCTTCGCTGCGCTCGCTCGACAAAAACGATGACGGCGATCACCGCCACCGCCATCAGCAACAGGAAGACGATGAAACCGGCGGACAACGCCCCGGTACGCCCGAGTTCCAAGGTCCCCGCCAGGGCCGAGGGAAGATTGGCGACAATGCCAGAAAAGATAATCAAGGAAATACCATTACCAACGCCACGCGCGGTAATTTGTTCTCCCAGCCACATCAGGAACATGGTGCCGCCAACCAGCGTGATCACGGTGGTGAGCCGAAAGAATAACCCGGGGTCTATGACGGCGGAACCCTGCGACCCGGCGGTTCCTTCAAGCCCGACCGATATGCCATAGCCCTGCAACGCAGCCAACAGGACGGTCCCATATCGGGTATATTGGTTGATCTTTTTGCGCCCTGGCTCGCCCTCTTTTTTCATCTGTTCGAAATAGGGAGATACCGATGTCAGCAGCTGCATGATAATCGCCGCCGAAATATATGGCATGATGCCCAGGGCGAAAATCGTCATGCGGCCAAACGCGCCGCCGGCAAACATGTCGAACACCGCAAGCAAGCCACCGGCCTGATTCTGGAAAATATCCTTGAGAATATTCGGGTCGATGCCCGGAAGCGGAATATATGTTCCAAGCCGATATATGATCAACGCACCGAGCGTAAACCATAGCCGCTTTTTCAACTCGGTTGCCTTACCGAGCTGACCAAAATTCATATGTGCGGCGAGTTGTTCAGCAGCAGATGCCATAATGCCTCCGGCCGGGCGTTAGCCCTCGACCTTTGCCTGCGCGGCGGAATTCTTGGACGGCGCCTTTACCAACGCCGCGACAATCACCGATCCCCCCGCCTTTTCGACAGAAGCAACAGCGGCCTTGGACGCTCCCGCTACTTCAATGGAGATCTTGGTATTCAGCGCTCCTCTTGCTAGGAGGCGAACACCGTCTTTGGGCGTTTTGATCAGTCCCGCAGACTGAAGAGCAGCTACGGTAACAGTTTTAGACGCATCGATCTTGTTCGCGTCAATCGCCGATTGAAGATTTCCCAGATTGATCTCGCGATACTGCTTGCGATGGATATTTTTAAAACCCCGTTTTGGCAGACGCCGGTACAGCGGCATCTGACCGCCCTCAAAACCATTGATGGCGACGCCGCTACGCGATTTTTGCCCCTTCTGGCCCTTACCGCTGGTTTTACCCAGCCCGGACGATGGGCCGCGCCCGACCCGTTTGCGGTCTCGGCGCGCGCCTACGTTATCGGAAAGCTGGTTCAACTTCATAACTAAATACTCCTAGAGCAGGCGACAGGACCGGAAGATCCCGCAGCACCTGTCTTACTCGGCTTCGTCCACCTGAACCAGATGGCGAACCTTATTGATCATACCGCGCACCGCAGGCGTATCCTCAAGTTCACGCTGACGGCGTAACTTATTCAAACCAAGTCCGATTAGGGTCTGGCGTTGGTCATCATGGCGGCCAATGGGGCTACGTATTTGAGTTACCCGAACGGTCTGATTAGCCATCAATCGCTTCCTTCGCTTCCTCGGAACCGGCGCGTGTGCCCAGAATATCAGAAACCTTTCTTCCACGCCGTGCCGCGACACTACGCGGTGACTGCAATCTCACGAGAGCCGCGAACGTCGCCTTCACCATATTGTAGGGGTTCGGAGAACCATTCGATTTTGCAACGACGTCTTGTACGCCCAGTGTCTCGAATACTGCCCGCATGGGGCCGCCGGCAATAATGCCAGTACCTGCCGGTGCTGCCCGGCAGATCACCTGGCCAGCGCCGAAGTCACCCTGAACGTCATGATGAAGAGTGCGCCCTTCCCTCAGTGGCACTCTGATCATGCTGGTCTTGGCGCGGTCGGTTGCCTTGCGAATTGCTTCCGGCACCTCGCGCGCCTTACCCATCCCGTAACCAACCCTGCCTTTTTCATCACCGACGACAACCAGCGCGGCAAACCCGAACCGACGACCGCCCTTCACCACCTTGGCAACCCGGTTGATACTAACCAACTTGTCAACCAGATCGTCGCCGCCGTCATCACGATCACGTCGTTGATTTCGGCCCTGTCCGTCTCTTGGCGTTCTTGCCATCAAATTCTCCTAGAACTTCAATCCGGCTTCACGCGCGGCTTCGGCGAGGGCCTTGATACGACCGTGAAAAACATAAGAGCCGCGATCAAACACAACTTCGCTCACCCCCTTGGCGACGGCACGTTCCGCCACCAATTTTCCGACCGCCGCTGCGGAATCCCTGTTTGCCCCGGATTTTCCAGAGACGCTAATTTCCTTATCCAGTGTAGACGCGGCAACAATTGTGTTGCCGGCCCGATCATCGATCAACTGGGCGTAAATGTTCTTACCCGACCGAAACACCGACAGGCGTAGCCGGTCATTATTCCGCAGGCGAATGCGGGCACGGACCCGACGTTTTCTGCGCTCTTGTAGTGCTTTGGCCTTGTCCATGACGGATCCTACTTCTTCTTGCCTTCTTTACGGATGATGAATTCATTAGCGTATCGCACGCCCTTGCCCTTATACGGCTCCGGTTTACGAAAGGCCCGGATATTCGCCGCAACCTGACCAACTAACTGACGGTCGGCGCCGCTAACGGCGACGAGGGTCGGCCTTTCACAAGTGATTGAAATACCATCAGGTATGGGATACCGGATTTCGTGGCTATAACCGAGTTGCAGCACTAAAGTTCCTCCATTGACCGCCGCCCGATAACCAACGCCGACGATTTCCAGATTAACCGTGAACCCTTGATCTACACCGGTGACGATATTCTGGACCAGGCTGCGCATGGTCCCCCACATCGTCCGCGCGCGCTGCGTATTGCTGCGCGCCTTTACCACCAGCGTTGCATCCGAGCGCTCGATCTCAACCTCATCGACGAGAGTCATGCTGAGTTCACCGAGCTTGCCCTTGGCCGTAACCAACTGGCCAACAACCTCAATCGTGACGCCAGTTGGAACAGAGACGGGATTTTGACCAATTCTTGACATAATATCCTCTAGAAGACGGTGCAGAGAACTTCGCCGCCAACATTGGCGGCACGGGCCTCACCGTCTGACAATACCCCGCGCGGTGTGGACAGGATGGAGATGCCCAACCCGTTATAAACTCGCTGCAAGTCTCTTATTTTCGAATACACACGGCAGCCCGGCTTCGATACGCGGTGAAGTTCCTGAATGACCGGCGTGCCTTCATGATACTTGAGTTCAATGCGCATCGCGGGTAATCCGCGGTCATCATTTTCAAGCACATATCCGCGAATGTAACCTTCGCGCTGCAGGACCTCAAGCACATTGACCCGCATACTTGATGCGGGACTTTTCACAACGGCTTTTTGGGCACGCTGTCCGTTACGAATTCTCGTCAGCATATCGCTGAGGGGATCAGTCATCGTCATTGTAGCACCCTCCCCTTACCAACTTGATTTCGTCATGCCCGGTATCTGGCCCTGAGAAGCCAGATCACGAAGCGCGATACGGGAAATCCTGAATTTCCGGTAATACGATCGCGGTCGACCGGAAAGTTCACATCGGTTGCGTATTCGGACCGGTGCGGAATTACGCGGCAATTCGGCGAGCTTAAGCCGAGCTGCAAAACATTCTTCCGACGGCAGGGACCTATCCTGCGCGATTGCCTTGAGCCGGGCACGGCGTGATTCGAATTTCTTCACCATACGCATGCGTTTCCGGTTTTTCTCAACGGCACTCGTCTTTGCCATGCGGCTCCTCCAGAACTTTCTTTAGTTGATAGGCAAATTAAGGCCCTTTAACAGGACCCTTGCCTCGTTATCGGTTTTCGCGGTGGTGACCACCACGATATCCATCCCGCGCGCTTCATCGACCTGATCGTATTCGATCTCCGGAAATACGATTTGTTCGCGCAACCCCATCGCATAGTTACCGCGGCCATCGAAACTTTTCCCAGGAAGTCCCCGGAAATCCCGAACCTGCGGCAATGCGATATTAATTAGACGATCCAAAAATTCATACATACGATCGCCCCGCAAGGTTACCTTGCACCCGATCGGCATACCTTCGCGGAGCTTGAAAGTTGCGACCGATTTTTTGGCCTTTATGACGATCGGCTTTTGGCCGGTGATAAGGGTCAGTTCTTTCGCCGCGTTATCAATCTTCTTTGAATCGGCAACCGCTTCACCGACTCCCATATTAACGACGATCTTTTCCAACCGCGGCACTTCCATGACATTGCGGTAGTTGAATTCGGACTGCATCAGCGGCCGAACAGTTGCCTGATAATGATCTTGCAAACGGGTCATTGGTCCTGCCCTCAATCGATCATTTCGCCGGACCGCCTGGCAACGCGGACCTTGCGATTATCTTCAAGAATCTTAAACCCAACCCGTACAGGCTTGCCGCCAACTGGATCCATATGGGCAATATTAGAAACGTGAATTGACGCTTCCTTATCGACGATGCCTCCAGGGTTCATCTGGGAGGGGCGCGTATGGCGTTTCACCATATTAACGCCCTGAACCAAAAGACGAGAATCTTTTGGGAACACCTTGAGAATATTGCCTTTTTTGCCCTTATCTCGTCCAGCGATAACAATAACGTCATCGCCTTTTCGGAACTTTTTGATCGCGTCTATTTTATTTACCATTGGACTATCTAGCTATGCGCTTCAAAGAACTTCAGGCGCGAGTGAAATAATTTTCATGTAATTCTTCGCACGAAGTTCACGTGTTACCGGGCCAAAAATTCGGGTTCCGATGGGCTCACCCGCCGGATTGATGAGGACAGCGGCATTACGATCAAAACGAATCGATGTGCCGTCCGCACGATGGATTTCCTTTGCTGTACGTACCACAACAGCTTTATGGATATCGCCTTTCTTCACCCGGCCGCGCGGAATTGCTTGCTTGACCGACACGACGATCACATCACCAACCGACGCGGTACGCCGCCCTGTGCCACCCAATACGCGGATGCACTGTACTTGACGGGCGCCGGAATTGTCGGCGACTTCTAATCTTGTTTGAACCTGAATCATCGGTTTTTCCCTGAGAGAACGGCTAAAGTCTTATTTGCCGTCCGCCAGTACCTCCCAACGTTTTAATTTGGATATCGGACGACATTCTTGGATGCGAACCTCATCGCCGATCTTGCATCTGTTGTCCGGATCATGCGCCGAATATTTTTTCGAGCGATGAATGTACTTCTTGTAAAGCGGATGCTTTATGCGGCGTTCAACGCGGACAGAAATAGTCTTATCCGCTTTATCCGACACCACAACACCTTGTAATACCCGTTTCGGCATTATTTATCCCTGATTCGCCGTCTGACGTTTTTCGCTTAACACCGACAAGACGCGCGCAATATCGCGACGAACGTCGCGCACCCGCGCTGTAGCCTCAAGCTGCCCGCTGGCCTTTTGAAACCGCAAATTCAGTGCTTCCTTTTTCAAATCGATAAGCTGATCCTTCAGCTCATCAAGCGTCTTTATTCTTATATCCGCCGCTTTCATCCAACCAACCTCACTCTGCGAGCCGTCTGACGAGGCGGGTATGAACCGGAAGCTTGGCGGCAGCCAGATCCAGCGCCACGCGCGCGATGTCTTCGGTTACGCCATCAACTTCAAACATGATCCGACCTGGCTTAATTCGGCATGCCCAGTATTCTATCGCGCCTTTACCTTTGCCCTGGCGAACTTCGGCTGGCTTCGCCGTTACAGGGACATCGGGAAATACGCGGATCCATACACGGCCGCTACGTTTCATATGCCGCGTAATTGCCCGTCTTGAAGCCTCAATTTGCCGCGCGGTTATACGACCAGGCGACGTTGCCTTCAAACCAAAAGAGCCAAAGTTAAGAATGGTTCCTCCCTTGGCATTGCCATGGATGCGGCCCTTGTGCGCCTTCCGGTATTTAGTTTTCTTGGGAGACAACATTGTCTTCCGCCCTTCTTCCTGTTATGTCCGCGATTAGCGAGCTGGCTGCTGTTCCATGGCGCGTTTGTCCTGTGCCATGGGATCGTGCGCCAGTACTTCGCCCTTAAACACCCAAACCTTCACACCGCAGGCCCCGTATGTCGTTTGTGCGGTCGCCGTACCATAATCCACATCCGCGCGCAGTGTGTGCAACGGCACTCGTCCTTCGCGATACCACTCCATCCGCGCAATTTCGGCGCCGCCCAGGCGGCCGCCGCAATTAATGCGGATACCTTCCGCACCCAGGCGCATCGCCGACTGGACAGAGCGTTTCATGGCGCGGCGGAATGCAACGCGGCGTTCCAGCTGCTGCGCGATATTTTCCGCCACCAACTTGGCGTCAAGCTCGGGTTTCCGGATTTCAACGATATTCAGCGTCACTTCGTTGCCGGTCATCGCCGACAGCTCCTGACGTAATTTTTCGATATCCGCACCCTTCTTGCCAATCACCACGCCAGGACGCGCGGAGTGAATGGTCACCCTGGCCCTTTTGGCCGGACGTTCGATAACGACACGGGAAATACCGGCCTGCTTCAAACGGTCAAATAGAAAGGTCCGCAACCGAAGATCTTCATGCAGAAGTTCGCCGTATTTAGCCTCCGCGAACCAGCGCGAATCCCAAGTTCGATTGATGCCGAGCCTGAACCCAACAGGATTGACTTTATGTCCCATTAATCCTTCTCCTCGCGCTCACGCACGATGACAGTCAAATTACTTGATGTCTTGGTAATGCCCCCGACACGACCGCGCGCACGCGCCCGAAATCGTTTCAATGCGAAGGCTCTGCCAACCGTTGCCTCAGCGACATAAAGACGGTCAACATCCAGCTGATGATTATTTTCGGCATTAGCAATCGCCGAATCCAGCACCTTTTTTACGTCAGCTGCAACGCGCCGGTTTGAAAAAGTCAGTTCATTGCGCGCCGCCTGGGCATCAAGGCCTCTGATCAACCCGGCAAGCAAATTCAGTTTCTGCGGGCTGGTGCGAACAACCTTCGCAAAGGCCATCGCTTCATTGTCCTGGAGGCGGCGTTGAGCCGAACGCTTGCCCATATCAGGCCCTCCTCACCTTCTTGTCGGCGCCGTGTCCACGAAAGGTCCTCGTCGGCGAGAACTCGCCGAACTTATGACCCACCATGTTCTCCGTCACCAACACAGGAATAAACTTCATTCCGTTATAGACGCCGAAGGTAAGGCCGACGAATTGCGGCAGAACCGTCGATCGCCGGGACCATATGCGGATGATTTCCTTGCGCCCGGATCCACGCGACGTCTCTGCCTTTTTCAGCAAATAGCCGTCGACGAACGGACCTTTCCAAACTGATCGAGCCACCTAATTATCTCCCTCAGCGTTTATTGCGGCGACGCATGATATATTTGTCGCTATGTTTCTTGCCGCGAGTCCGTTTGCCCTTAGTGGGAACACCCCACGGGGATACCGGATGGCGACCACCAGATGTCCGTCCTTCACCACCGCCATGGGGATGATCGATCGGATTCATGGCAACACCACGGACAGCCGGACGATGGCCGAGCCAACGGTTGCGGCCAGCCTTACCAATTTTGGTGTTCTTGTTATCCTGATTGGATACCGACCCGATCGTTGCCAGACAGCGTGCCGGCAAGATGCGTGTTTCGCCCGAGCTAAGACGAAGCTGCGCGAAACCGGCATCCTTACCGATCAATTGCGCATAGGTGCCCGCCGCACGGGCGATCTGCCCGCCGCGGCCCAGCTTCATTTCGATATTATGAATGATTGTACCCAGCGGAATATTTTCCATCGGCATGCAATTGCCGGGCTTGATGTCCTCGCGTTCGCCGGAAACAACCTTGTCGCCTTCGCCAAGACGCTGCGGCGCCAGAATATAGTTGAGCTCACCGTCCTCATATTTGATCAGAGCAATGAATGCCGACCGGTTCGGATCATATTCGAGCCGTTCCACAACAGCAGGCATGTCTGTCTTGCGCCGCTTGAAATCGACCGTGCGGTAACGCCGCTTGTGCCCGCCACCACGGTGCCGCATGGTGATGCGACCGTTGTTATTCCGTCCGCCATTCCCGGTCAGCCCCGAGGTCAGCGCCTTAACTGGCTTGCCACTCCATAGCTCCGACCGGTCGATCAGCACCAACCCGCGTTGCGAAGGGGTTGTCGGTTTGAAATTCTTAAGTGCCATACCTCAGACCCCCGTCGTCACGTCGATATTCTCGCCTTCGGCGAGCGTAACCATTGCCTTTTTGTAATCGGACCGCTTGCCCAACTTGCCGCGAAACCGTTTGGTCTTGCCCTTCTGACGCAGTGTGTTGACGGCCGTAACCTTGACCTTGAACAACAGCTCCACAGCCAGCTTGATTTCAGGTTTGGTCGCCGTCAGCGGCACACGGAACGTTATCTGATTGTGCTCTGATCCCAGCGTCGACTTTTCCGTCACCATGGGCATGGTGATCAAGTCATAGGCCTTGAGTTGGGAAACCGAGACAGGTTTTTCGCGACGGGCACTCATTTCAACCGCTCCACCAAAGCGTTAACCGCATCTTTTGTTAGCACCAGCGTATCGCGACGCATAATGTCATAAACATTGGCGCCCTGCTGCGGCAAGACATCGATAAGAGGAATGTTTGCCGCGGCACGCACAAACGGACCATCCAGCTCAGTGCCCCCGATAATGAGGGCGGATGTCCAACCGAGCGCACCCAATTGAGCCGCCAATGTCTTGGTTTTGGCGTCGCCGACCTTGGCGTCGTCCAACACGATCAGCTTGCCTTCCGCCTGCTTGCTCGAAAGCGCCGTCTTCAACGCCAGCTTTCGCACTTTCTTGTTCAGACTGTGCGAATGATCGCGGACTACCGGGCCAAATACTGTCTGACCGCCCCTCCACTGAGTGGCGCGCCGGCTGCCTGCACGAGCCCGGCCGGTGCCTTTTTGCGCCCACGGCCTTGCGGTGGTGCCGGAAATTTCGCTGATGGTTTTCGTCTTGTGTGTCCCGGCCTGCTTTTTTGCACGCTGCCAATTCACCATCCGAGCCAGAATGTCGGGTCGAACGGCGACCCCAAACACAGCATCGTCGAGGTCGATCGATCCCGATTTTTTGTTATCCAGTGTGAGGACGTCGCACTGCATCGTGCCTATTCCTTCTTCTCGTTGTCTGCGGTGCTATCGGGTGCCTCGGCTTCGGGCACTGTATCCTCCGCGGGCACTTCTGCCGTCTGGGGTTCCGCGCCGCCGCGGGTTGCTGCCGGGAAGGGAACGCCATCCGGTAATGGTAGTTTTAGTGCATCGGATACCAGAACAAATCCCCCCTTTGAGCCGGGAACCGCACCTTTGATCAATAGGAGACCGCGGGCAACATCGGTGGAAACGACTTCGAGATTTTGGGTGGTAATTCTGGCGGCCCCAAGGTGACCGGCCATTTTCTTGCCCTTCCAGACCCTGCCCGGATCCTGGCTGTTGCCGGTCGAACCATGACTACGATGACTGACCGACACACCATGGGACGCCTCGAGGCCGCGAAAATTATGCCTCTTCATAGCCCCGGCAAATCCCTTACCGATGCTGGTTCCGACGACGTCCACATGCTGGCCAGCGACAAAATGATCGGCAGTGATTTCTGTGCCGACATCAACTACGGCATCAGCACTAACCCGGAATTCAGCGACCTTGCGCTTCGGTTCAACCTTCGCCTTGGCGAAATGACCACGCATCGCCTTGGACACATTCTTGACCTTTGCAGCGCCCCAGCCGAGCTGAACGGCGCTATAGCCATTCTTCTCGTCGGTTCGAACATCGATCACCTGGCAATTGTCAATTTGGAGCACCGTAACCGGGACATGTTGGCCCTCCCCCGTAAATACGCGGGTCATCCCGATTTTTTTTGCAATAAGACCCGTCCGCATCGTTCTATCCTACAACTTGATCTCAACATCGACGCCGGCCGCCAGATTGAGCTTCATGAGAGCATCGACCGTCTGCGGTGTCGGGTCCACAATGTCCAGAAGCCTTTTGTGAGTGCGAATTTCGAATTGTTCACGAGATTTTTTATCGATATGCGGAGACCGCAACACGGTGAATTTCTCCAGCTTTGTCGGCAAGGGAATTGGACCCCGTACCCGGGCACCGGTCCGCCGAGCCGTATCGACGATTTCATGCGTCGATTGGTCCAGCACGCGGTGGTCAAAGGCCTTGAGCCTTATGCGTATGTTCTGACTGTCCATTTTGGTCTTACCTTACTGTGCGGGAGAGTGCCCCCCCCCCGCGGCTATTACTCTTTGATGGAGGCCACCACGCCGGCGCCCACCGTACGGCCGCCCTCGCGGATCGCAAACCGAAGCCCGTCATCCATCGCGATCGGCTGGATGAGCTGAACCTCCATCGTCACATTGTCGCCCGGCATCACCATCTCGGTGCCTTCCGGCAACACAACAGAACCCGTCACATCCGTCGTCCGGAAGTAAAACTGCGGACGGTAGTTCGAGAAAAACGGCGTATGACGACCGCCCTCTTCCTTCGTCAGGATATACGCTTCCGCCATGAACTTCGTGTGCGGCGTGATCGAACCCGGCTTCGCCAGGACCTGACCGCGCTCCACATCCTCGCGCGAAACGCCGCGCAGCAGGCAACCGACATTGTCGCCCGCCTCACCCGAATCAAGCAGCTTGCGGAACATCTCGACGCCCGTAACAACCGACTTCGTCGTCGGACGAAGACCGACAATCTCCACTTCCTCGCCAACCTTCACGATACCGCGCTCAATCCGGCCCGTCACAACCGTGCCGCGCCCCGAAATCGAAAACACATCCTCGATCGGCATCAAAAACGCCAGATCCTTCGGACGGTGAGGCTGCGGGATGTACTCATCGACCGCCGCCATCAGCGCCAGGATCGCATCATGACCCGTCGCCGGATCCTTGTCCTCAAGCGCGCCCAGCGCCGTTCCGCTGACAACCGGAATGTCATCGCCCGGGAAATCGTAGGAACTCAGAAGCTCTCTCACTTCAAGCTCAACAAGCTCAAGCAACTCCGGATCGTCGACCTGGTCGACCTTGTTCAGAAAGACCACAATCGCCGGAACACCGACCTGACGCGCCAACAGAATATGCTCCCGCGTCTGAGGCATCGGACCGTCCGCCGCCGATACAACCAGGATCGCGCCATCCATCTGCGCCGCGCCCGTGATCATGTTCTTCACATAATCCGCATGACCGGGGCAATCCACATGTGCGTAGTGACGGGCCGCCGTCTCGTACTCGACATGCGCCGTCGCGATGGTGATACCGCGCGCCTTCTCTTCCGGCGCCTTGTCGATCTGGTCGTACGCCGTATACGTCGCACCACCCGTTTCAGCCAAAACCTTCGTGATCGCTGCCGTCAAAGACGTCTTCCCATGGTCAACGTGACCAATCGTCCCGATGTTGCAATGCGGCTTATTCCGTTCAAACTTTGCCTTCGCCATTGTCTTAAATCCTTTGTCTCCGGCTTATCGCGTTACTCTACTAAACTTTTTCGCCCAACGACGGAGAACCAACCTCCTCCGTGAGGCAAAACCAAATGGAGCGGGTGAAGGGAATCGAACCCTCGTCGTAAGCTTGGAAGGCTTCTGCTCTACCATTGAGCTACACCCGCGCATTTCCATATCCCTGCTTACCGTAATCCCTACTTACCGCCAACCTAGATCCCGTCATCCGCTTCCCTGTCTCTCGCCCCGTCACAGCAAGCTGGTGGAGGGGGTTGGATTCGAACCAACGTAGACGTACGTCAACGGGTTTACAGCCCGTCCCCTTTAGCCACTCGGGCACCCCTCCCTGAAACTTACAGGCAGGCGAAAGAACAAACGTGCGAGATACGGGAAAAGGGTTCAGCTTGTCAACGTCCAAACACGGCAAAAACGCCACCTTATCAAAAAAAATCGAAATTCTGGGTAGCGTGCTTTTTGCGGTTGCTCATCGAATGTTGACTATATAGATGGTGGCGCCAAAAAGCGCAAGGAGAACAATAGAGTGGCTCATCGCGGCAAGAAACACCTGCGACCAAGGGGCGATGGCAGCCGTATGGCGTCGAATTGGCTCTATGGCCGTCACGCCGTGATGGCCGCCCTCGCCAATCCCGATCGACACGCCTTACGGCTGGTTATCGTGTCGGAAACGCAGGATTTACCGCCCACCGGCGGTATCCGGCCTGAATATCTGTCACGGGAGGCGCTGGAAGCATTGTTGCCGCCCGGCGCGGTCCATCAGGGCATCGCGTTACAGGCCGAGCCCTTGCCTGAATTGCCGATCGAAGAGATTTGCGACCGCGCGGCGGCGCTGGACACCGCCCTGGTCGTTGTGCTCGACCAAGTCACGGATCCCCATAATATCGGTGCGGTTCTGCGGTCGTCGGCGGTATTTGGCGCGCTTTCCGTGGTCATTCAGGATCGCAACGCGCCCGAGCCAACCGGAGCCATGGCCAAAGCCGCATCCGGGGCGCTCGAGGTCGTCCCCCTTGTGCGCGTCACCAATCTGGTTCGCGCGCTCGACAAGCTGAAAAGCGCCGGTTTCTGGTGTGTCGGACTTGACGCGGAGGCGCCTGTCGCGCTTGGGGCGTTACTGCCGACGGCAAAGCGCGTGCTCATTCTGGGGGCGGAAGGCCCGGGCATGCGCCGGCTAACCAGAGAATCCTGCGACGAACTCGCCCGCATAGACGGGCCCGGACCGATTTCGAGTCTGAATGTTTCGAATGCCGCGGCGGTCGCGCTTTATGCCCTCAGCCGCGATCAAACAGGACTATGATCAACCCGCCGTTGATCGTTCGCTGCCTTCGCCGCGTCCGCATTGCCACTGAAGCCGGCGACCAGCTTCGGCACCCCGGCGGGAATTTGATCGCGCAATCCCTTTTGTCGTTGGAACAGGGCGATATCCGTCAGGCAACGCGGCTAATTTCCCCGTTGCTCAACGCCTCCCCCTTGCGCGATCTCGCCCATTTCCTGATGGCGCTGATCTTCGAGATGGATGATGATCGCGAACTGGCCCTCGCCGCGCTGGCGACCATCGTGAGGGCGGATGAGTCGAGCTACGATGTCCTTTGCCTCACCGGGGATCTGTACGCGGATTGGAAAAAACCGCACGAGGGACGCAAGGCCTATGACCGTGCAATAGCCCTGGCGCCCCAGGCGAGCCACGCCTTTTTGCGTCGCGGCCAGCTCTATTCGGCGGCGGGCGACGTCACGGCCGCACTTTCCGACCTGGAACGGGCGACCTTGTTGCAACCCGGCTTTGTCGATGCCCATATCGCGCTGGGTCACGAATACCGCGATGCCAGCATGGCGAACGCGGCGATTGCGTCCTACCGCAAAGCCCTGACGATCGAGCCCAATAATTTAGACATAGCCATAGCGCTCGACACAACGATCGCCAGCGTGATCCCGCCATGGCATTCGGCCATGCTCAACGACGCCCGGCGCAACGACAGGTTCGACGCCGCCATCCGCCGCGCCGTAAAACCAGGATCGCATGTCCTCGATATCGGAACCGGCGCCGGATTGCTGGCCATGATGGCGGCCCGGGCGGGCGCGGCGCACGTCACCGCCTGCGAGTCAGTCGGCGCCCTGGCCGACATGGCAAAGGAAATCGTCGCCCTCAACGGTTTGTCGGACTGCATCACGATTGTCCATAAACATTCAAAGGACCTTGTCGTAGGGCAGGATCTGCCGCGCCCCGCCGACATACTGGTTACCGAGATTTTCGATGCGGGTCTGCTGAACGAAAACATTCTCGAAACCGTTGCTGACGCAAGAGCAAGGCTGTTGTCCCCCGGCGCCCTTATTCTTCCCGCCGCCGCCACGGTCTTCGCCGTCCC
>JAQBTY010000490.1 GCA_027624735.1 Pseudomonadota bacterium
CCCCCAAAAGGACGTTCAACCGCAGTTACCACATATAGACGAGCCTGAGTTAACGGGATAAGCCACTATCGCTGTGATGAGATATTGGACCACACACCGGATTGTCGTTTGTCTGTTCGGGCTTATGCTGAGCCTGGGTATAAGTCTGTCCGCCCTTCAGGCTAACAGCATGATGATTGACATGGCGCTTGCCGGTGACATGGATATATCAGATAGCGGAGGCTGTTCGGGTTGCGGGGGAGACGATACCGCTAAATCCGGAAGCTGCTCTTCCCTGTGTGCGTCCTCGGTTTTCGCCATGCCGGCGCCAACAACGACCGCACCAAGGATAAGGCCGGCTGCATCGGTCGCATTTGTTGCCTTCGCCTTGCATGGTACGGCCGTATCACCTGACCCTTATCCACCCCGACTGACTTTCTTCCTCTGACGTTTTGTCCTTACGAATAAGGTAGGGGTAAACGTCCAAATCCGATCGGACGATCTCAATCCAAATTTCAGTTGGATCTCTCGGCGTCTGATCGGCGTTTAAACGCTGTCGAATTCAATATTCGATCGCGTCCGCCATGGGAAAGGTCAGACAATGAACACCAAAGAACTTCCGCGGTTTTCTCGCAGGTCGTTTCTTGCCGCGAGCGCTGGTGTAGCGGCGGCGACTGCCATGCCCCTGCGCCCTCTGGTAGCGGCGGAAAGCCACGAATATAGCCTTGTTGCTGCACGCGGGCGCACGCGTCTCATCGGCGCGAAATATCCGGATACCGCCGTCTGGGCCTATAACGGCACAGTGCCGGGGCCGGAAATCCGCGTCCGGCAGGGAGATCGGTTACGCGTCTCCGTCGAGAACCGGCTTGACGAGGAGACCACGGTCCACTGGCACGGCCTCCGGGTGCCAAATGCGATGGACGGCGTACCGCACCTGACCCAGAAACCGATCGCGCCCGGCAAGATCTTCAATTACGAATTCGACGTGCCCGATGCCGGGACCTACTGGTATCACCCGCACCAGCGCGGCTTCGAGCAGGTCGCTCGAGGCCTCTACGGTCCGCTGATCGTCGAGGAACGAGAACCGATCCAGGTGGATCGTGACCTGACCTGGGTTCTCGACGACTGGCGGCTCAAGTCCGACGCCCAGATCAGTGATGATTTCGGCAATTTCCACGATATGAGCCACAACGGCCGGGTCGGCAACAGTTTGACGGTCAACGGCCGGGCGCCCGATAATTTTGCCGTCCGCGGCGGCGAACGCATCCGGCTTCGCCTGATCAACGCGGCCAACGCCCGTATTTTCGCACTGGAGTTCGCCGGCCACCGACCGATGGTCATCGCCTATGACGGCCAGCCGGTTGATCCGCACGCGGCGCCGAACGGCCGGGTAATCCTCGGCCCGGCGATGCGCATGGATATCGTCATCCATATGACGAACCGGCCGGGCGAGCGTTTCACCGTCACCGACACATTTTACAAAGGTCTGGAATACCGCGTACTCGATCTTGTTTACGGGCCGAAGCCGTTACGCGACCGGCCGCTTCAGTCCTCGATCTCGCTCGCCGCCAATACGATGCCGGAGCCTGATCTCGCCGCCCCCATACGCCACGACGTCCAGTTCGGCGGCGGCATGATGGGCGGCATGATGATGGGGATGATGGGGGGTAACCGCGTCTCCATGCGCGACATGATGCGCAATGGCAAAGCCTGGACGATTAACGGCGTCGCGGCCACCGGTCATGTCATGGATCCGCTGCTGACGCTGGCGCGCGGCCGCACATACGTACTGGCGCTCAATAACGATACCGCCTGGCACCACCCGATCCATCTGCATGGCCATTCGTTCCGGGTGATCAGCCGCAACGGCAAGCCGACGCGTCACCGCGAATGGCAGGACACGGTGCTGATGAGCCCGCGCGAGCGCACCGAGATCGCCTTTGTCGCGGACAATCCCGGCGACTGGATGTTCCACTGCCATATCCTCGAACATCAGGCCGGCGGGATGATGGGCGTGATCCGCGTCGCCTGAAAGGAAACCGATGATGAACCAGCCCAACCACAGGAGAAGTTCAATGATCCGGACTCTGATTGTCCTAATGATGTTTTCGCTGGCTTTATCACCGACCATGGCGCCGGCCGCCGATAAGCCCGCCGCGACGATTTACAAAACACCCAATTGCGGCTGTTGTGAACAATACGCCACTTATTTGCGGCAGAACGGCTTCGAGATCACGGTCAAGCCAACCCATGACCTGACCATGATAAAGCGCCGTTACGGCGTTCCCGAGAAATTCGACGGCTGTCACACCATGCTGATCGACGGTTACGTCGTGGAGGGTCATGTGCCGGTCAGTACCATTAACCGGATGCTGACCGAGCGGCCTTCTATCACAGGAATCACGCTTCCGGGCATGCCACAAGGCTCCCCCGGCATGACGGGCACCAAGCGTGAACCGTTCACAATCTATGAGTTCGGTCAGGGCCAACCGAAAGTGTACAGCGTCGAATGACCATGTTTTCCCCGGATAAACGCACATTGGCGGTGGTTGGCGTTGCCATGGTTCTGATCGCATCGGGCGTGGGCCTGTGGTTCTGGTCCGTCAGATCGGAAGCGGCGCGGCACCGCGCCGATCCTGAGGACTTGGGACAGGTAGCGCTCGGAAAGGCGGTCTACCGGACGCACTGCGCGGCATGCCACGGCGCAAAGTTGGAAGGTCAACCGAACTGGCGTGAGCGCAAGACCGACGGGAAGCTGCCGGCACCACCGCATGACGAGA
>JAQBTY010000491.1 GCA_027624735.1 Pseudomonadota bacterium
GTGATGGCCTATAAGCGTCTGGAGGAGGCGAGCTTCACTTGGCCCGCGATCAAGGATGGGCTGATGGCACTGAACCATGCCCAGTTTGAGGCGCTTTTTGCCGGTCTTGACTGGCGCAAAGTCAAGGCATTGGAGACACGCCCACCTGCTGCGGCAGAATGAATCAACCACTGTCTTTTGCGTGTTTTTACTGGGGTTTTATCATAATATCGGGTCATGATCGCGACACCCGCCATTGACCTTTCCACCATCCCTGCCGCGCAGCGTGCGGTGGTTACGTCGTTGATGGAAACGATCGCTGCACTTCAGGATATTACCCAACGCCAACAGCATCTGATTGCTGAACTGAACCATGCCCTGCATGGCAAACGGTCGGAAAAGCTGACCAAGGATGAGCGGCAGCTGGCATTCGAGGATCTGTCCATCGCGCTGGCCGAGGTCGAGGTGGAAAAGGAAAAGCAAGCCGCCAAGGCAGGTGACCACGGGGCGAGCAAACCTGCGCCGAAACGCACCATCGGCAACCTGCCAGCGACGCTGCCGCGTATCGAAGAGGTCATTGAGCCCAACAGCCTGATCTGTCCTTGTGGCTGTGGCATCATGCACAAGATCGGCGAGGACCGTAGCCAGCGGCTGGACATCGTGCCTGCCCAGTTGCGCGTGATCGTCACCGTGCGCCCGAAATATGCTTGCCGCACCTGCACCGATGGTGTGACCCAGGCCCCAGCGCCCTCCCACCTGATCATGGGCGGCCTGCCAACCGAGGCGATGCTCGCCCATGTGCTGGTCAGCAAGTATGCGGACCATCTGCCTTTGTATCGCCAGTGCCAAATCCTGGCGCGGGCGGGTCTTGATCTGCACCGTGTCGTGCTGGCAGACTGGGTCGGCAAGGCCGCGTTCCATTTGAAGCCGCTAGTAGACCAGCTCGCTGGCCACCTGAAGCGATCAGGAAAGCTGTTCATGGACGAAACGACGGCCCCAGTGCTGGACCCGGGGCGCGGGACGACAAAGACCTGATATCTCTGGGCGCTGGCGCGGGATGACCGGCCATGGGGCGGCGAGGATCCGCCCGGCGTGGTCTACTTCTACGCCCCCGGCCGCGCAGGCGAGAATGCCGAAACCTTCCTGACCGGCTTCGACGGCATCCTGCAGATCGATGGTTACACGGGCTACAATAGGCTGACCAAATCCTCACGCAAAGGCGGTGCCCCCATTCAGGTGGCCCATTGCTGGGCACATGCAAGGCGCAAACTGAAGAAAGTCTTCGACCGCGACGGATCGGATGCCGCCGCCGAGGGCCTGCGCCGCATCGCCGAGTTCTATGCCGTCGGGGCTGACATTCGTGGCATCTCGTCCGGCCAGCGCCTGTCTGCCCGCCAGACCTGCACCGCGCCGTTGGTGGCCTTCGGAGACTGGCTTCAGACACAACGCCGCAAGATCTCCGCCAAATCCCGGTTGGGTGAAAAGCTGAATTACATCCATAATCAGTGGGACGGGCTGCAGACCTTCTTGGCCGATGGGCGCGTCGAGATCGACAACAACCGCGTCGAAAACCTGATCCGACCCATAACTCTCAATCGGAAAAACGCCCTCTTCGCTGGGCATGACGAAGGCGGCATCGCTTGGGGTCGCATTGCCTCTCTGATCGAGACCTGCAAGATTAATGGGATTGAGCCCTTCGCCTATCTCAAGGCCACCCTGACAGCGATCGCAAACGGTCATCCGCAAAGCTGCATTGACGATCTGCTGCCGTGGAACTTCAAGCTGTCAAGCTGACCCGACAGTGCCCTCTTGGGTACGCTTACCATCGGTCTCCATCAGCCATTTTGCGGTTGTTTGCTTTAGATCACCCCCTTCAAGTGTGCCTGCGTGGCTTCGCCTACATCGAGTAGGATAAAGTCAGCCTCGGTCAGTGCATCCAAAGCAGCCGCGCGGGTAACAAACACGCCGGAATAGTCGTCCAGTTCGCCCCAGCTTGGAATTCCGACTATCACGCACTCACATTTGCCAGCTTCGAATTGATCGAGTGCGGACGCCAACGCAGCGTCATCGATTACTTCCATCAATGCCTTATGCTGGGCAACTGGGATCTTGAACGCGCGCAGGCGGGATATGATGACTGCCTTCGCCAATGCAACTGTGTCGTATCGCTTGGTGTTGCCAACGCGGGTTCCATTGCCAAAAGGCAGGCTGTGTCGGTGCATCTCATTTGCAAATCTAGCCACCGACTGAAAACCAGCAGTGCGCGCCAGATCCTTTGCCGTGACTATCATTCTTCACCTCAATTTTGGTATGTAGAGCAATGATTTTATTATACATTAAAGCACTCTTTACCCAAATGTCATTAGTGCCTCAATGTTGGGATTTGCGCAAAAAATGTCGGACGCTGCGAACACGTCTTGCCTCTGCTTACCCGCGCCAGGCGTTCTGCCAAAGGACCCGTTTCTGGGCGGTTGCGTGTCGTTAAAACATTTGCGTGGTTTAATGTGAGACCTCGACGGAAATTCAGTATGACGTTGTCACCGCTGCCATCCGCTTACCCGCCTGTGTGTCCTCAGACGGGACCCGCTTCAATTTATAAGATTGACCTAAGGATTACGAACTAGCAGGAAGTCAGACTATGGTTCACTAAGATTTAGTCCAAAAGCCGCATCATTTATGCAGTCATAGCAGAAGCTCAAAAGACGTGCGTATGGGCGCATCGCTCTATCTACCGGTGCGAGATGTAAGCCGCCAATGCTGGGTCGT
>JAQBTY010000047.1 GCA_027624735.1 Pseudomonadota bacterium
AGAATCTCAACAGGTTAATCCATGCTCACCAACCATTAAACGCCGCACCGTGAATAATTCGGGCTAGATTCGGTGGCGGTCCAGTCCCAGCGCCTTGCTCAGCTTCTGGTCAACAATGAAGAAACCCTATATGAGCCGGAAAAGTTTGAACGGCTTATTTCCGGCGCCTTGTCTGGCTTACCACAAGTCCGTGAAGTCGATCTAATCGACCCGCGAGGAAAGGTCTATCGGCTAAATCAGAACTCGGAACGGGTTAAGGTTTCGAATTGGTCCGATGTTCCCGCGGTTCAGCAATTATTGTCGAGAGCAAAAAAAAGGCTCGACAATAATTGGGGAAACTTTTTCTTTGCGGAATCAACTAATCGAACGCTTTTGAATTATTATCAACCGCTGGCGATAAGAGGGCGCTTTGCCGGTCTACTGGTTTCCGTCGTCTCATACCAATCGCTGTCCGACGCTATCATTGAGCCGAACAATGCGCGCCTGCGGAATGCATACATTTTACACGACCAACGCTACGTTCTTGCTCATCGCAATTTTTCCTCGATTAACGTGACATTGAGCGACAGCCAGCCCCTACCAACAATAGGGCAAATCAAGGACCCTGTTCTGAATGACTACTTTGGAAAGGACCAGCCGATACCAAAATCGATTGGCGACTCGTTGTACAATATCGTGGACGTTAGCGGCGTGCAGTACTTCGTCGTCTACAAGAATATATCAGGCTATGATAAGAAGCCGTGGCTCGTCGGCACCTACTTCCCGCTATCGGTGGTCGACGCCGAACTCGACCAGATCCACCAATTCCGGATCCTTAGTCTGACAATCCTCTTTCTGGGATTGGCGGCAGCGTATTTCATCGGTCGTCGTGTCACCAAACCAATCCGCGATATTGCTTCCGCCGCACGGGCAAGTCTTCAGCAAGGGTTCTCATTGGAAGACGGGAAGAATATTGGAGGAAGCGTTTTTCGCGAACTGGATGATGCAGCACACGCATTTAATACGATGCGCTCGGGATTGGGACATTTAAGCACCTATGTTCCCGAAGGTGTCACCGAACAAGTATTGGAAAAAGACGGTCAATCTCTTGTGGCGGAGCAGCACGATGTTACGGTCATGTTCACCGATATCGTCGGATTTTCGACCATCTCCGCCAAGCTTCCCGCGGCGGAGGTTGCGGAACTTCTCAATATTCACTTCTCATTATTGGCGGATTGTGTCCGCGCCGAAGGCGGAACAATCGACAAATACATTGGCGACAGTATGATGGCTTTCTGGCTCGCGCGGGAAGATCGATGCGATCACGCGGAGAAGGCTTTTAGTGCGGCGCTGGCGATGGCATCGCGCCTGCGAATGTTCAATAAAGAACGGCGAGAAAAAGGTCTCGAACCGATCAGGCTACGTATCGGTCTGCACACCGGTCCGGTAATCGTCGGCAACATCGGGGCTCCGGGAAGATACAATTACACTCTCATAGGAGACACCGTGAATGTGGCGGAGAGGGTGGAAAAGCTGTCCAAGGAGCATATTCGGGAAGATCAGGATGCGATCGTTTTCGTGACAAAAGAAACCCTCCAATGTATTGGTCAAGAGACCAAAGAATTTTCGATTGGATCACATCTACTGCGCGGCCGTGGGGAACCCATCGAAATTTTCTGCTTCACTTGAACGCACCGCGCATCATAATGCGCGAATGACCGCATCGTCGCCGGGAAGGACGCTACCGCTCTACCGCGAAATCGAAATTTCAGCCGACGGAGAAGGAGGTGCCGCAGCCGCAGGTCGAGGCCGCGTTGGGATTGCGCATGACGAAGTAGGAGCCGATCAGCTCCTCGGCGAAATGAAGTTCGCTGCCGACCACATATTCCCAACTCATGTCATCGATCAGGACCGTCACGCCGTCGCGTATCAGAACGTGATCGTCATCCATCTGCTTGTCGTCGAAGGCAAAGCCGTACTGAAAACCGGAACAGCCGCCGCCCGAGACGGACACCCGCATCATCATGCCGGCATATTCTCCGGCACCGGTCAGGTCGCGGAGACGCTTTACCGCGCCATCGCTGATGGTGACGCTGGCATCGGCACCGGCGGCGTTCGGGGTTACCGGGGTTTCCGTGGCTTCGATCGGTGTTGCGTCGGTCATGGCTTTTTATGGTTAATATTTGTTAACTAATATCGCGTTGACTACGGAGTTATGTAGGGTGCTGTTCGAGTGGGGTCAACCAGAGTGTCAAACGCTATCAATACGCCAAAAAGGCTAATTGCACGTATAGACCAGTCGCTGTAGGGTCCGGCCATGCGAGAAAAGGGATTGTCGGGTGCGGAATTCAGGGCGCCCTATGCGAGCGATCCGGCTCAGAGCCGGGGCCGCCTGTTTGACGAGCCCGAAAGCCGTACGCGATCCCTCTATCAACGTGACCGCGACCGGATCATCCATTCCGGCGCTTTTCGGCGGCTGCAATACAAAACCCAGGTCTTTGTCTATCACGAGGGCGATCATTACCGGACGCGGCTGACCCATAGTCTGGAGGTGGCGCAGATCGCCCGATCCCTGTCGCGGGTCCTGATGATTGACGAAGATCTCGCCGAGGCGCTCGCGCTGGCGCATGATCTTGGCCACCCACCCTTTGGCCACGCCGGTGAAGAGGGCCTGCAAAAGGTCATGGCGCCTTATGGCGGGTTCGACCATAACGGCCAGGCATTGCGGCTTGTGACCCATCTGGAAGCCCGTTACGCGGGTTTCGATGGGCTGAATCTGACCTGGGAAACGCTCGAAGGCCTTGCCAAGCATAACGGGCCGCTGATCGCGGCAAAGGGGCAGACCGATAGATTGCCCTGGGCGGTGGCCGACTATGCCGTTCAACAGGATCTGGAACTGCACACCCAACCCGGGATCGAGGCGCAGATCGCCGCCGTCGCCGACGACATCGCCTATAATACCCATGATGTGGATGACGGACTGCGCGCCGGGCTATTTACCGTTGATGATTTAGCGGATCTGCCGCTACTCGGTCCGGTTATCGGAGAGGTTTCGGCGAACTATAAAGACCTCGATCAGTCGCGCCTGATCCATGAGACCACGCGGCGCATGATCGATCGCATGGTCAACGATCTGCTGACCGAAACACGGGCGAGACTGGACGTCGCGAAACCCGGCTCGGCGCAGGAAATACGCGCCTTACCGCAGCCCGTGGTCGCCATGTCGGACGAGATGATGGCGTCAAATAAAGTCTTGAAGGGCTTTCTGTTTGAGCGCATGTATCGCCACTATCGGGTCAACAGAATGACGAGCAAGGCGCGCCGCGTTGTCAGCGAGCTTTTCGGATTGTTTCTGTCCGATCCTGGCTGTCTTCCCAGTAGCTGGCGGTCGCGGGCCGAGGCGCTGGAAGATACCGCCCGCGCCAGGTTGGTGGTGGATTATATTGCGGGCATGACGGACCGCTATGCGCTCGACGAGCACCGCCGGCTGTTTGATTTGTACGAGTAGTAAATGAATATATTCAGCCATATACGCGGAACCATTGAAAATTCGATCGAGGCGTTGGTAGCCGCCGGAACGCTTCCACCCAATCTCGATTTGTCCAGAATTGGCGTCGAACCGCCGCGCGATCCCGACCACGGGGATCTGTCGACCAACGCCGCGATGGTGATCGCCAAGGGCGCGGGCATGAAGCCGCGCGATCTGGGGCTGTTGCTCGCGGAAGGGCTGCAGGCGCAGGCCAACATTAGCGCCGCCGATGTCGCGGGCCCCGGTTTCGTCAATATCAGGCTGGAGGACAGTTTCTGGCAGGCGCGGCTTGGCGAAATTCTGCGTGCGGGAACCCATTACGGCGACTCAACCATCGGCGCCGGCCAGTCGGTAAATGTGGAATATGTCTCGGCCAACCCGACCGGCCCCATGCATGTGGGCCATGGGCGGGGCGCGGTCGTCGGCGATGCCCTCGCCGGGCTCCTCGCCAAGGCCGGTTTCGATGTGACGCGGGAATATTATATCAACGATTCCGGCGCACAAATCGATGTGCTGGCACAATCGGCGTTTCTGCGGTACCGCGAGGCGTTGGGCGAGGATATCGGCGCGATACCGGACGGGCTCTATCCTGGGGATTATCTCAGGGATGTCGGCAAAGCGATTGCCGACCGCGATGGCGAGCGCTGGCTCAAGTCGGGGGAACAGGCCTGGCTTCCGGAATTCCGCGAATTCTGCGTCGCGGCCATGATGGCGCTCATCCGTGAAGATCTTGCCGCGCTCGGCGTCGTCCATTCGGTGTTTACGTCCGAGAGGAGCCTGGCCGATTCAGGCGCCATTCAGGACGTGGTTTCATGGCTGGAGCAGCGCGGCCTGGTCTATACGGGCACGCTCGAGCCGCCGAAGGGAAAGCTGCCGGATGACTGGGAAGAACGGCCGCAGCTTTTGTTCAAAGCCACTCAGTTCGGCGATGACACAGATCGTCCCTTGCGCAAATCCGACGAAAGCTGGACGTACTTTGCGTCCGATATCGCCTATCACCGCGACAAGTTTCAGCGCGGCTTCACCGTCATGGTCGATGTGTGGGGCGCCGACCACAAAGGTTATGTGAAACGCATGCAATCCGCGGTCAAGGCCGTTACGGAAGGCAAGGCTACCCTCGATGTACGGCTGTGCAATCTTGTCAATTTGATGGATGGCGGCGAGCCGGTCAAAATGTCCAAGCGGTCGGGTTCCTTCGTCACCCTGCGGGAAGTGATCGATCAGGTTGGCAGGGATGCCGTCCGCTTCATCATGCTGACGCGCAACAACGAAGCCTTGCTCGATTTCGATCTACAGAAGGTCCTGGAACAAAGCCGGGATAATCCGGTGTTTTATGTGCAGTATGCTCACGCGAGGGTCTGTTCGGTCCTGCGGAATGCGGCAGTGGCCTTCGAAAACCTTTCGCTTGACGATTCTGACCTTGCCGAGGCCGATATGCGTCGGCTTATACATACTGGAGAGCTTGCCATGATCAAGCTCCTGGCGGGTTGGCCCCGAGTCATGGAAGGCGCCGCCATTTCCCGTGAACCGCACCGGGTCGCCTTTTATCTGGCCGATCTGGCCGCGGCATTCCACGCGTTCTGGAACAAGGGAAATGACGATGAGACGTTACGATTTATTGTGCCTGGTGACGGTGAGTTGACCAGAGCGCGGGTCGCGCTGGCGCGATCCGTGGCGGTGGTAATAGCATCCGGTCTGGCCGTCATGGGCGTCGAACCGGTAGAGGAGATGCGCTAATGGCGGATCGTATAGACGTGAATGCGGAAGATAGGTCAGTGCCCCCGAAGAAACCTGGGCAGCCCCGTTGGGGACGGCGGCTTCTTACCCTGCTTATCGCGACCGCCGCAATTGGCGGCTTCGCGGTTGTCGTCCTTTATTCCTACGAAAAAGGCCAGACAGCGAATAACAATACGACTGTTCCGATCATTACCGCGCAAAAGGGACCGACAAAAATGCGTCCCAAGGAACCAGGCGGTATGGTCGTACCCAATCAGGACAAGCAGGTTTATGGCCGGCTGAATGTCGCGGAGAGACGGGACAAGGTAGAGCGGCTACTGCCGCCGCCGGAGACAATTGTCCGTAAACCGCCTGCCTTGCTTCCGGATAGCAAACCGTCGAACCCTGTGGCGATGGTGGAAAAAACGACGGAGCAGATCGTGAAGAGGCTATCGGCCATCGCACCCGCCGCCGGGAATTCAACCGCACGGCCGACGATGCCAGGCTCGGCAAAAGTAGCGGCCAAACCGGAGCAAAAATCAACGAAGGTCGCCAGATTGTCGGCGCCGATGAAAAAGGCTGCTCGGCCTTCAGGCACTATATTCCGTATCCAGTTGGCCTCGGTCCGGTCGCAAAAAGCGGCCGAGAAAGCCTGGGGAGGGTACAAATTCAACCATTCGGCCCTTTTCGCAAAATTGGAGCCGAAGATTGTCCGTGTCGACTTGAAGGGGAAGGGGACCTATTTCCGGCTTCAGGCGGGGCCGTTCGCGAATGAATCCGCGGCGCGATCGCTTTGCGCTCAGGCCAAAAAGAAAAAATTAGGGTGTATCATTGTTCGTCCCTGATCGCCCTTTGCCGCGGGCGATTATATTCGGTTGCAGTGGACTGTCCTTAACCGATGAGGAAGCTCGTTTTTTCAGCGAGGCCGATCCGCTTGGCCTGATCCTGTTCGCCTATAATTGCGAATCGCCCGAACAGCTAAAGACCCTGATTTCTCGCTTTCGGGAAGCTGTCGGACGGGCTGACGCGCCGATACTGATCGATCAGGAGGGGGGGCGCGTAACGCGCCTCAAGGATCCACACTGGCGGCACCCGCCGCCGGCCGCCATCTTTGCGGAAGCCGCCAAGACGGATCTGGATGGGGCCTGCGCCCTGGCGCGGACCAACGCCCGTCTGATGGGCCGCGATCTCATCGAGTTGGGGATTACAGTCGATTGCGCCCCTGTGGTCGATGTCCCTGTACCTGGCGCCCATGACATCATCGGCGACCGGGCGCTGGGACTGGATCCCGATATGATTGCCACGCTGGGGCGCGCCGTCTGTGATGGCTTGCTGGATGAAGGGGTCTCGCCGGTCATCAAGCACATGCCGGGCCATGGCCGCGCCCTCGCGGACAGTCACAAGGATCTTCCGCGGGTCGGCGAACCGCTCGAACTCCTAGAAAAAACCGATTTCAAACCGTTTCGGCTGTTGTCGGACATGCCCTATGCCATGACGGCGCATATCGTTTTCGACGCGATCGACAGCGAACGACCCGCGACCGTGTCATCGCGGGTTATCGATGAGATCATTCGCGGCTCCATCGGCTTTGACGGTGTGGTTCTATCCGACGATATCGGCATGGAGGCGCTGTCGGGAACACCCGCCGAACGCGCCAAAGCCGTCATCGAGGCCGGCTGCGACGTCGTCCTTGAATGCTGGGGTAAACTGGATGTGATGCAAAGCATCGCCCCAGCCGTTCCCCGCCTGTCGGACGCCTCGGCGGAACGGTTGGTGCGCGCCGAAACCATGCGGCTGCAGCGGAAAGCAGACGCGCCGCCGCTCACCGCGCAGGCGCTTTCAGATCTGAACCGCCTGATCGAACTGGCTCAGCCGGAAGCTTGATGGGAGAAACTCTTTACAACGCTTCGATCTGGGTCCTGCCGGTTCTTATTGCCATCACCTTCCACGAGGCCGCGCATGGCTATGTTGCCTGGCGGCTTGGCGACGATACCGCGAAGAATCTGAACCGCGTTACCTTCAATCCACTGCGGCATGTGGATTTGAACGGAACAATTATTGTGCCCTCTCTGCTATTTTTTGTTCCTCAGCTGATGGGGCTTCAGGCTCCGTTTCTGTTTGGCTGGGCCAAACCGGTGCCAGTCAATTTTATGAACCTCAACAATCCGCGCCGAGATATGGTCTGGGTCGCTGCGGCGGGCCCCGGAATTAATCTAGTGCTGGCTATAGTGTCCGCGACCCTGCTGCATGTTGCGTATTACACACCAGGTCCTTTCGGTGTGTGGCTGGAATACATGCTGAAGGCGTCCGTCATGATCAATGTCGTTCTAGCCGTGTTCAATATGCTGCCAATTCCGCCGCTGGATGGGGGGCGGGTCGCGGTCGGATTGCTGCCCAGACCATTGGCCGTGCAGCTCGCGCGGCTGGAGCGAGTAGGGCTTTTGATTGTACTCTTATTGCTGGTCTGTGAATTTATGCTTGATATCAGAATCCTGAGTTGGTTGATTGGCGTTCCCAGAGAGTATGTTCTTCGATTTATCATGTTTTTAACCGGGCATTCGTAGAAATAACACGAATACTATGGATCCTTTCGAAAGCCCCGACAGTCCGATTGAGCCCGGCAGCGATCTTGTCGTCGACTTGGAAGGCTATGAAGGGCCCATAGACGTCCTGCTGGCTCTTGCGCGTCAGCAGAAGGTCGATCTGCTGCATATATCGATACTGCAGCTTGCCGATCAGTATGTGGCGTTCATTGCCGCGGCCCGCAGCCTGCGCCTGGAGGTGGCGGCCGATTATCTGGTGATGGCGGCCTGGCTGGCCTATTTAAAATCGCGTCTTCTGTTGCCGGAACCGGATGAAGACGACGAACCCAGCGGACCCGAACTGGCTGAGGCGCTGGCATTTCAGTTGCGCCGTCTGGAAGCGATTCAGCAGGCCGGCGCCAAGGTCATGGAACTGCCCAGGCTGGGCCGCGACGTTTTTGCGCGCGGCGCGCCGGAAGGCGTCAAGGTGACCCGGATACCGGTCTATGATCTGTCGCTGTATGAACTTCTCAAGGCCTATGGCGATCAGCAACGGCGTGGGCACCATGACCTGCTCGAAATTGCGCCGACGGAGATTCACTCCGTTGATGATGCCCTCGAAAGGTTGGGTCGTCTCCTGGGCCGGTTGCCGGACTGGCAGACACTGGTGAGCTTTTTACCGGCTAGTCTGTCGGGCGGTATCGTTTTCCGCTCAGCGGTGGCCTCAACCTTTGTGGCCGGTCTTGAGCTTGCTAAAACCGGCCAACTGGAAATTCGTCAAAGTGGTACCTTCGGGCCGATCTATTTTCGGTCCCAATCGAAAACGGGGTAATGTAGAATGGATATGGTTATTCGGAGCGACAATGACGATGACGTTCAAATTGAAGCTGAAGAAGCACAAACGGCCATGACCCTTAACACCGCCAATAAGAATTTACGCATGCTTGAAGCCATGCTGTTTGCCGCGATCGAACCGGTGCCCGAAGCGAGTCTTGCCGACCGTCTGCCGGAAGGGTGCGATGTTCCGGCCCTGTTGGCGGAACTGCGCGCGTTGTATGAGGGGAGGGGTATCAACCTCATTCCCGTCGCGGGTCGTTGGGCCTTTCGAACAGCGCCTGATCTTGCCGATACCCTTGAGATCGAAATCAATGTTTCGCGGAAATTATCCCGTGCAGCCGTCGAAACCCTGGCGATTATCGCCTATCATCAACCGGTGACACGCGGCGACATCGAGGAAATTCGGGGCGTGGCGCTGAGCAAGGGAACATTGGACGTTTTGCTGGAAATCGGCTGGATAAGGCCGGTGGGACGCCGCCGAACCCCTGGTCGGCCGGTCACCTGGGGAACCTCTGCGGACTTCCTGGGCCATTTTAATTTGAACGAGCTTACCGATCTGCCCGGTATCGATGAGATGAAGGCCGCGGGTCTTATGGACACGCGTTCCGTTCGGACCATATTTGGCGAAGGGAATGTCACGGGCGTCGACAAGGGAGAAGGTGACGGCACCGATGCCGACGCATCCGACTTAGTCGAAGCCCTCGATCCCACCGACGGCGAACCTGTCGATCCCTCCGAAGAGGAAGCGATCGGGTCCACGGATGATGTGGTCGTCGATCTGGCCAGCGACGACGCCCTCGATCCTGCTGTCGAAGAGGGAGTTGATCGCCCCGGTAGCGCGTCAATGGAAAGACTTATGGCGGGTTAAGGCGCCGCCTTAATTCTTAAAATTTTCACTTTGACGAGGTAACCCGTGCCCGTCCAGGAAATGTTTCACGATCATTCCGCCGAGTCCATTCGGCGGCGCCTGGAAGGCGGTGCCGAAGCCAGTTATTTGCGCGACTGGATCTATGGCGGCATCGATGGGGCGGTGACGACCTTTGCCATTGTTTGCGGTGTCGTCGGCGCTAATTTTTCCACCAGCGTTATTCTTGTCCTTGGCGCCGCCAATATTGTCGCCGACGGATTTTCCATGGCGGCCAGCAATTATACGGGCAGCAAGGCGGAAAACGACGAATTCGACCGTATTCGCGCCCATGAGGAGATGCAGGTAGAGCGGGATCCGGCGGGCGAAATCCGCGAAATTCGGGAAATTTACCGGTCCAAGGGGTTCGATGGCGACGATCTTGATCGGGCGGTAGAAATTATCACGTCAGATAAAAAACTGTGGGTCGATACCATGTTGACCGAAGAATACGGTTTGCCCATGAGTGAGCGGTCGCCGTTAAAAGCAGCGGTGGGAACATTTATCGCCTTTATGCTCTGTGGCCTGGTGCCGCTTCTCCCGTTTTTCCTCAGCGAGGGGTTCATTACGCGTCAGGATGCAACCTGGTGGTCTGTCGGGTTGACCGGCGTTATCTTTTTCGGCATTGGATCGCTGAAATCGCGCTGGTCATTGGTTGGCTGGTGGCGCTCCGGGATGGAAACCACGGTCATCGGACTGGGGGCTGCGCTAATCGCCTTCGGTATTGGATTTGGGCTTAAAAACTTTATATGAGGCCCTCCGGGCAGGCTATTGAGAATGATTATCATTTAGGTTAGTAATGATTATCATATTAGATACTAAGGTCTTTAAAATTTTAACGGGTTTGGCACACCGGAGAGAGACTTGCTCCCGGTGTGTTTTCACTATGGTGGTTAGGTGAATTTTTCGGCAGCCCTTAGCCGGGGAACAGGAGCGAAATTTTCCCTGTCGCGTGGCGGCGGTGGTCTGTGGTGTTTGGCCGCGTTTTTCATTGCTGTTTGCGTATCCATCCCTGTCGTTGTGGTTACCAGTTCTGTCTTTGTACCGACGGGTGAGGTCTGGGATCATCTCGCCGCCACCGTCCTGCCGCGCTATATGTTGAATTCCGGTCTTTTGCTCTTCGGTGTCGGCATTGGGACGTTCGTTGTCGGAGTAGGAACGGCATGGATGGTCACCATGTACCAGTTTCCCGGACGTGCCTTGTTCGAATGGGCTTTGATATTGCCTTTTGCGGTGCCGGCCTACGTTCTGGCTTATACCTATACCGGGATTTTTGAATTCGCCGGTCCGGTCCAGAGCATGATGCGCGCCGCCTTTGGCTGGGCGCGGCATGATTATTGGTTTCCCGAGGTGCGGAGCTTGAGCGGCGCGATGTGGATGATGACATTCGTGCTTTATCCCTACGTATATCTGTTGTCCCGGGCGGCATTTATCGAACAGTCGGTCTGTGTCATCGAAGTGAGCCGCACACTCGGTTGCAGCCCGCTCAAAAGCTTCATATTGGTGGGGCTGCCTCTCGCCCGACCGGCGATTGTCGCCGGGATGACATTTGCCCTCATCGAAACGCTGAATGACTTCGGTACGGTGCAATATTTCGCGGTCGACACGCTGACGACAGGAATTTTTCGAACCTGGATCGGGATGGGTGAGCCGGTAGCGGCGGCTCAATTGGCCGCCGTTTTGATGACCTTTGTCTTTGCAGTCGTCCTCCTCGAGCGTTGGACCCGGGGCGATAGAAAAGTCCACCATACGTCGTCACGGCACCAGTCATTGCCCCGATTCAAACTGCCTTTGGTTATGGCGCTTATCGCAACGTTTTTTTGCTTTTTACCGATCTTCTTCGGGTTTCTGCTGCCTGGCAGCGCGTTAATTGTCTGGTCGATTGAAACCGCCGGAGAGATGCTGAACGCCAATTTCATCACCTATGCGTTCAACAGTTTTTTATTGGCGGCCGTTACCGCGGCGCTGGCCGTGCTTATCGGGCTGTTCCTGGCGTATGGCCAGCGGCTGCGGCCGGGATTTGTCATGACGGCGGCCACAAGAATTGCAAGTCTGGGCTATGCAATTCCGGGAGCCGTGATCGCGGTAGGCGTTCTGATCGTCTACACGACACTGGATCGGACGATAGACGGCTGGTTCAAAGGGGCGTTTGGTATTTCCACGGGTCTAATTCTCACCGGGACAATAGCGGGCGTCGTGATTGCCTATCTCGTTCGTTTCCTGGCCGTGTCGCTGAGTACGGCCGAGGCCGGGCTGACGAAAATCACGCCCAATATGGATGCCGCGGCGCGCACGTTGGGATATGCACCGGGAACGGTTCTGCGCCGTGTACACGCGCCGCTCATGTGGGGCAGCGTTCTGACCGCGGCCATGCTGGTATTTGTCGATGTGATGAAAGAACTGCCCGCGACGATTATTTTGCGGCCGTTCGATTTCGATACCTTGGCGATCAGAGCGTATCAGCTTGCCTCCGATGAACGGCTTGCCGACGCATCGAATTCCGCCCTTGCGATCGTTTTGGTTGGTATTATCCCCGTGATCGCGCTTAGTGTCGCCATTGCCCGGTCCAGGGCAGGCCACGGCCATGATTAAACTCTGAGAATGCCATGACGACGAAAGACACCATGAACGGCATTCTGGTAGAGCATGTCAGCCACCAATATAATGGACCGCCTGTCCTGCAGGACATGAGCCTGCAGGTCGGGTCGCGTGAAATCCTCACCCTGCTTGGTCCTTCAGGCTGCGGCAAGACCACCATGCTTCGCCTGCTGGCCGGGCTCGAAGAACTCCAGGAAGGGCGCATTACCGTCGATGGCCGGGTCCTGGCGGACGGGGTCATTAACGTCCCGCCGGAAAAACGCTCGGTTAGCCTGCTGTTTCAGGATTTTGCGCTTTTTCCGCATTTGACGGTCATCAACAACGTCATTTTCGGTCTTAAAGACTGGCCTTCGTCCGACCGGCGCGCCCGGGCGCTGCATGTCCTTGACCAGGTGGGGATGACCGCTTTCGCCGATGTTTACCCGCATCAGCTTTCTGGCGGTCAGCAGCAGCGGGTCGCGTTGGCGCGTGCGCGCGGGCCAAGGCCGCGAATTATGCTGATGGACGAACCCTTTTCCAATCTGGATACCTCCTTGAGGCGTCAGGTCCGTGACATCGTGCTCTGGGTATTGCAAAACAGCGTATCGGCCACTGTCATGGTGACCCACGATTCCGAGGAGGCGATGTTTATGTCGGACCGCATAGCGGTTGTGAATGAGGGCCGCATCGTCCAGATGGGAACACCCGAGGAGCTGTACAAAAACCCGGTCAACAGCTTCGTTCTCGGTATGTTTGGCGAGGTCAACCGGATGGAAGGTCGTGTCCTGGCGGGACATATAGAAACGCCGATGGGACTGGTCTGTGCGCCAAATCTGCCGGACGGAGCGCCGGCGGAGGTTCTGGTTCGCGCTGAAGGGGTGCGTATCGACCCCAATTCGGCTGTCCACGGGCAGGTGGTGACATCGCGGATGCTGGGCCAGGCGACACTCCTTCATCTGGATCTCGAAGGGAGCAATGGTGACCCGCTGCATGTTCACGCCCGTGTCAGAGACAATGACCGGACAAGGGTCAATCAGGAAGTCGGGCTGAGCCTTGATGATCAGCATGTTTTTGTATTCCCGCTACCAGATGTTAAATGACTGTTAGATGGTGCCGTGGTTGTCTATAATCAGTGTTAACGAATTGAATTCAACTGCCGCGTAGCCTAAAATTTTGCGCGCAATGAGGAACCTGGTTTATGGGTAGTTTCAGCATATGGCATTGGCTTATCGTCCTTGTCGTCGTTCTTGTTTTGTTTGGCGGTAAAGGCAAGCTCTCGCAATTGATGGGCGATATGGCGAAAGGTATTACAGCCTTTAAAAAAGGCCTGAAGGATGAAAAGGCCGTAGAGGCGGACGACGAAACCAAGGTTCTCAAATCGGAAAGTTCCTCGACTCCGTCTGAATCCGTAAAGAAAGACGGAACCGCCTGATCGCACGGCAGTTTTTTTCTCTCATGTCAGGGGTGCGATCGCACCATGTTTGATATTGGTGGCTGGGAATTCCTGATCGTTATTGTCGTCGCGATAATCGTGATTGGACCCAAGGATCTGCCCGGGGCTATTCGTACGCTAACCGGCTGGATCCGCCGCGCCCGCGAACTTGCCCGCGACTTTCAAAGCGGGATTGACGATCTCGCCCGGGAAGCGGATATGGACAATGTCAAAAACGAAATTCAGTCGGGCCTGGGTCTTGATGACATAACGGGCACGGGCAATACAATTCGCGATGGGATAGAGCGCACCATCGATCCCGATGGCGACATCGGGAATGCTTTCAACGATGATTATGCGGCTATCGATGAAATGGCCGTCGACGAGGACGGCCCCTTTGCCGATAATTCATTCGAAGAAGACGAAGATATAGACGGCGCGGGCGACGATTTCGCCGAAACGGAGAGGCCGGCGGACGGCGGTTCCGGAGCCGGGGATACCGCGGAAATCATCGATAAAAAATCCCCCGAAAGGCTCGAGGAGGCATCCAGCCAGGCCGTAAAGAAAACCAACTCATGAGCGATATGCAGGCCGACGATGCAAAGATGCCTCTGCTCGATCACCTGACCGAGCTTCGGACGCGTTTGCTTTGGTGTGTCGGCAGTTTTGTCGTGTTGTTTTTCATCTGCATTCCGCTGGCGCCGAAGTTCTATATCTTTCTAATGGAGCCGCTTTATGAGTTGATGAAAGATAAGCCGGGGGCCCGCATGATCTTTACCGGTCTTCCCGAACAATTTTTGACAGAAATCAAAATTGCTTTCTTTGCGGCGCTCTCGATTTCAACACCCATTCTGCTGTTGCAGATTTGGAAATTCGTGGCGCCCGGCCTTTACCGGCATGAAAAAGGCGCCTTCACGCCGTTTTTGATTGCAACGCCGGTTCTGTTCACCATGGGGGCGGCCCTTGTCTATTATTTTATCATTCCCATGGCTTGGCGGTTTTTCCTCAGTTTCGAAATGCCGGGCGGTCCCGATACCATGGCCATTCAGCTTGAACCCAAGGTCAATGAGTATCTGTCGCTCGTTCTCCTGTTGATGTTCGCGTTCGGTATCGGATTTGAGCTTCCTGTTTTCTTGATTTTGCTGGCGCGGGTCGGAATTGTAACGGCGGACGGTCTCGCGCAAAAAAGACGATATGCCGTTGTCGGCGTTTTTGTCTTTGCGGCTGTCCTGACGCCGCCCGACGTCATAAGCCAGATCGGTTTGGCGGTGCCGCTTCTTCTGCTCTATGAGGTATCGATTGTCGGCGCCCGGATGATCGAGAAAAAGCGCAAGGAAGGCTATGAAGCGGAAAACAGTGACGAGTGAGCGACTCATCACTGCTGGACGGCCCAGCACACAGCCCCTATAAAGCCGCCCCACGGGCGCTATAGAATACGCGCTGGAGTATGACATGCTGGACATTCGCTGGATTAGAGAAAATCCCGATGCATTCGATGCCGCGTTAAAGGCGCGCGGCATGGATCCCCTTGCTTCGGGCCTGATCGATCTTGACGCGAGCCGCCGGGCGGCCCAGACCGACCTGCAGGAAGCGCAGACCCGGCGCAATGAAGTTTCCAAACAGATCGGCGCCGCCAAAGCAAGGGGCGGCGATGCTGGACAGCTTATGGCCGAAGTGGCGACGCTCAAGGATAGAATGGGGATTCTGGAAGGTCAGGAGCAATCCACCTCCGAACAAATCCAGACAATTTTATCAGCGATACCGAACATTCCGGCTGAAGGCGTTCCCGAGGGTGAGAACGAAAGCAGTAATGTAGAATTGCGGCTGATCGGTGCGCCGCCCAGTTTTGATTTTGAGGCGCTGGATCACGTTGCCATTGGTGAAAAACTCGGTGGCATGAATTTTGAGAAAGCGGCGAGGCTTTCCGGCTCCCGGTTTGTCGTCCTGTCAGGCCAACTGGCCCGACTGGACCGCGCCCTGGGCGCCTTCATGCTCGATCTTCATACCAAGGAGTTCGGTTATACGGAGGTCGCTCCGCCGCTGCTTGTTCGTGGCGAGGCCCTCTACGGTACCGGCCAGTTGCCAAAATTCGGCGAGGATCTGTTCCATACGGAAGATGATTTCTGGCTGATCCCCACCGCCGAGGTTCCCTTGACCAATCTCGTGGCCGAGGAAATTCTCGATGACGCGGAGCTGCCGCTGCGGTTTACGGCCCTGACAGCCTGTTTCCGCTCCGAAGCGGGGGCGGCCGGACGGGACACGCGGGGCATGTTGCGCCAGCATCAGTTCAACAAGGTGGAGCTGGTCAGCATTGTGCATCCGGACCAGTCGGTGGCCGAACATGAAAGGATGACATCCGCGGCGGAAGAGGTGCTGAAGCGCCTTGGCCTCGCCTACCGTGTCATGCTTCTGTGTACCGGCGACATGGGATTTTCCGCCCGAAAAACCTATGACCTCGAGGTCTGGATGCCCGGTCAACAGACCTACCGGGAAATTTCATCCTGCTCCACCTGCGGCGATTTCCAGGCGCGGCGCATGCGGGCCCGCTTCAGGCCAGCGGGAGAAAAGGGAACCCAATTTGTCCATACCCTCAACGGATCCGGTCTTGCTGTCGGCCGGACGTTGATTGCTGTCCTGGAAAATTACCAGCAAGCGGATGGATCGGTCGTCGTGCCCGACGCCTTGCGGCCCTATATGGACGGCTGCGAGAGGCTTGATCCGGCATGACGCTTGAAGCGCGCAAGATCAGGCTTGTGATGGAATTGCGCCAACAGGGGATTACCGACCAAGCCGTTCTTTCCGCGATCGAACGTATTCCCCGCGACGTATTCATCCCGGCGGCTTTTCATGATCAGGCGTATGAAAACACCGCCCTGCCGATAGGCCAGGGGCAAACGATCAGCCAGCCATCGGTCGTTGGCTATATGACCCAGGCCTTGGAGGTGGGGCCGCGCATGAAGGTGTTGGAGATCGGCACCGGTTGCGGCTATCAGGCCGCGGTGCTGTCCAAGCTCTGCCGACGTGTCTACAGCATCGAACGCTATCGTGAACTATTACGCGACGCTGAGGAACGGTTTCGCACCCTGCGCATTGGAAACGTCACGACCCGATGGGGTGACGGGATGAAGGGGTGGCCGGAACAGGCGCCCTTTGATCGCATCATCCTGACCGCAGCCGCCACGGAGGTTCCGCCGGAATTGTTCCAGCAGTTGGGGGCCGACGGCATCCTGATCGCGCCCATTGGCCGGACCAGTCACGACCAGGTTCTTGTCCGGTATCGGCGCAAAGGCGATGAATGGGAGACCGAAAATTTATGGCCGGTCCGTTTTGTTCCATTGCTCGACGGAACGGTCAACGACGTGAAAACGCGGTCTAAAACAACTATTGAACTGAACCGGCAAGATTCCTAGACTACCATCCATGAGACACGGGGGGAAACGGCAGCGCATCGCTCTTTGGAATGTCTGTATTCTAGGGCTGCTTGCGGCTGGCTGCACGACGACTGAGTATCCTGAACGGGTGGTTCGCACGCCGGTTCCTACCATATCGGAATCGATCAAGGCAGCTTCATCAGCGGTCAAAAAAGGGGTAATCCTCGTGCAGCCTGGCGAGAGTCTTTATATGCTCGCCCGCCGACATGGTGTTGCGCTCCGCGGTATCATTCAGGCCAATAGGCTCACTCCTCCCTATGTCATTCGTCCCGGACAACAACTCAGATTACCGCTAACCCGATATCACGTGGTGGGAAAAGGCGATACCGTGTATCAAGTTGCGCAGCACTATGATGTCGATATGGGGTCGCTGATCAGGATCAACCAAATCGAACCGCCTTACCGCGTCGTGCGGGGACAGACTCTCAGATTGCCCGATGCCAGCATCCCGAAAAATACCGATGAACAACGGTCATCCTTATCGCGACGGAACGCCAGCACCGGCCGGCCTGGGCCTCAGTGGGTTTTAGCGCGGCCAACTATAGCCACTCGTAAGAAACCGCTTACTCCGCCTGTTCGGGCGCGCTGGAGCAAACCCGATCCCGTACAGGTTAAGAATCCTCCGGCCCGTACCGGCCAGAAATTTCTGTGGCCGGTAC
>JAQBTY010000492.1 GCA_027624735.1 Pseudomonadota bacterium
CAGGATGCGTTTCTCCAGCGGTGTCATGCGGACCTCCGGAACGGCGTCACGGTGCTGTCCTCAAGGGCGCGGAGCCTCTGCTCGAGATCGGTTGCTTCCATGACGCGCCTCATTTCCGCCAGCATGGATACAAGCCGGAAAAATCCTGTTCTTCAGACGATGACATAGACCTCACCGTCCTTGATCTTGACGTCGAACGGACGCATCCGGGCGTTCTTGTCGCCGGGATGGCGGCCGGTCTTGATGTTGAATTCGTAACCGTGCCAGGGACAGACGATATGGATATCGCTGTCCGACCACCGCATCCCCGAGCTGGTCTTGTCATCGGCCAGCACTTCCTCTACCCGGTTGAGAATTCGGCCCTGGCATACCGGTCCTCCTTGATGCGCACAGCGGTTTTCGTAGGCGTAAAATTCACCGTCGATAAAGAACACGCCAATCTCCAAATCGCCCTCGACTATTACCTTTCGGTCGCGATCGGCGAACTCGCTCTCGCTTCCAATGTGTATCTCGGCCATTTTTACTTTTCTTCCTAATTTATAGCTTGAACAAACGCTTGGCGTTCAGTCCCAGGATATTGCGCTTGGCCTGCTCCGACAGAAACGGCAGGTCGTAAATCACGCTGGGCGTGTCGAAATCCCAATGCGGCCAGTCCGAGGCGAACAAGAGCTGGGTTTCGGCGTTGATCATGTCGAACGTGCATTCGACGGCCTTGGGATAACCGAGTTCCATCGGCTGACACGAAAAATACATCTCGCGGATATAGTCGCCAGGGCGGCGTTTCAACAGCGGCGCCTCGGACGACCGCATCATGTACTCGTTATCGAGACGCTGCATGAGGAAGGGAATCCACGCCAGGCCCGATTCAATCCAGATCACATCAAGATTGGGAAAGCGCTCCGGCAGGCCGCTGAGAACCCAGTTGGTCATATGCACGATGTTGCACAACACGAAGCTGATCGCGTGCATGCTGATGAAACGGTCGAACTGGGACATGGTGCGGTCGCCCCAATTGGACGACGCGTGGAAGGAGAGCGGCAGGCCGCGTTCCTGTAGCTCGGCATAGAGCGGCATGTAATCGTTGTGGTGCACTTTTCTATAGCGCGTGCTGGTGACCATGAAGCCGATGACGCCCTTTTTGCCGGCGAATTCCCTGACAAATTCGAGGGACGCCTTGGGGTCGTTGAAGGGCAGAAACAGCATCGCTTTGAGCTTGTCGTCCGCCGACAGGATTTCGTCGCACAGCCAGCGGTTATAGGCGCGGCCCAGCGCGACCTCCATCTCGACCTGCGGATGGATGCCCAGAAACAGCATCGGAGTCGGAAATATTACCGTGTAGTCGATGCCCATCGATTCATAGGCGCGCCGCGCCAGGACAACATCGTTGGGTTCGCCGGAACTTTCGATAATTTCGCGCCGCGCCGATTGATGGGGAATGCGCCCGCCAACGTCCTGGTAGCGCATGCCTGAATCGACATTGAGCCCGAATGTCTGACTGCCGGGCCGCAGGTTCTGGTATTCGGTCGCCGTATGGCGGATCACGGGGTCATCGATATACTGGATAATTGTATCCCACGACAGCCGTTCATTGTGGTGGGCATCGATATCGACGATTAGCATGTCATCGAAATTTTTCTTGTCCGCCTCGCTCCGCGCATGCGCCAGAATATCGCGTGTATCGGTGTCTATACTGATCGGCTCAAGCACATTATCGCCGCCTTTTTCTACTCCGCTATCCATCTGGATTCTCCTTCTACTCGGTGTTTTTTTACCCAGTGTTTTTCGGCAAGCACGGTTGAGCAATTGCCCACCCTCTGTCCGCGGCCATGCCGGCTCGGTTTAAAGGTTGAACAGCTTCTTCGCGGTCTTGCCCAGGATATTGCGCTTGGCCTGCTCGTCCAAAAACGGCAGGTCGGTGATCACGCTGGGCATATCGAAGTCCCAATGCGGCCAGTCCGACGAGTACATGAGCTGGGTTTCCGCGTTGATCATTTTCAGGGTGACCTCGAGCGCCGCCGGGTGCCCGCGCTCCAGCGGCTGAGACGCGTAAAACATTTCGGCCATGTACTCGCTCGGTTTCCTCTTCAGCAGCGGCGCTTCCGAGCTGCGCATCATGTATTCGTTATCGAGCCGCTGCATCATGAACGGAACCCAGGCAAGCCCCGATTCGATCCAGATCACTTTGAGGTTTGGAAACCGTTCAGGCAGGCCATTGATGATCCAGTTGGTCATGTGCACCATGTTGCAGATCACGAACGAAAGTGAATGCATCCCGATGAACCGGTTGATCAGTTTCATGGATGTATCCTGCCAGTTGAACCCGGCATGGAAGGCGAGCGGCAATCCGCGCTCCTCAAGTTCCGCGTAAATCGGCATCAGGTCTTCGTGGTAGACCCCCTTGTGGGTCTGGCCCGTCACCATGAAACCGACCACGCCCGGCCGCTCGGCGAAATCGCGGACAACCCGGAGCGCCGCCTTCGCATCATGCAGGGGCAGGAAGACCAGCGCCTTCAAACGGTCTTCCTGGGGCAGCAGGACTTCCGTCATCCACCGGCTGTACGCCCTGCCAAGATGTACCTGCATCTCGATCTGCGGATGCTCGGCCAGCGCCAGAAGGGGAGTCGGGAAAATGATCGTGTGATCGACGCCCATGGAGTCCATGGCCCGGCGCGCCATGACTGTATCGCGGTGGACATCGGTTTCCTCTACCGTCTCGCGGCGCGAAGCCTGGTG
>JAQBTY010000493.1 GCA_027624735.1 Pseudomonadota bacterium
CAGTTCCGTCGGTAGAATGGCGAATCCAACGCGCTTGGTATACATCCGAAATCCCTTGGAGAAACTATTCGTGACAATCGTCATATCCCTATGATCGGGGAGCAACTCCAGCGGCGAGTGAAACTTTTCGTAGAACATCGTGTTGTTATAAATTTCATCGTTCAACACATAGGCTTGATGATCGACAATCTCGTAGATTTCGCGCAATTCGTCGGGTGTCACAATATTGCCGACAGGGTTGCCCGGAGAATTGACGACAACAAGCGATGTCCGCTCCGGCGAGAAATTGCGCCGGAAAGATTCCATATCGACGCGTTTGGTGTCGATATCGATGTCATAAAATTTGACCGTCGCCCCGGCCAACTTCGCGCAATACATGTAGAGCGCATAGTAGGGCCGCGGAATCATTATTTCGTACTCGGGGCCCGACAGAAGCTGAAACAAATTCCGAAAGATCGGCGAGGACCCCGTGTTGACAATGACATTGTCGATCGATGTGTCCGCCTTATACCGGCGATTATAAAATTGCGCGATCGCTTCGCGCAGTTCCGGAAGCCCTTCGGGATACACACGCCGAACAAATCGGGATCCCTGAGTTTTTCTATCATGCCGTCGAGTGCGACCTTGGGCATGAATAATTCCGTGACGCCAATGGTCAGCTTCACGACGTCCGCACCCTTCGCAATCAACTCGTCAGCAAGTTCATCGAGCACGAACATCTGGAATTCCAGATCGCCCGGCATTAAATCCTTTACGATTCTTGGCATCTTCTCTCCCTTAAACCGACATTTCCCAGATGCCATCCAGATTCAGGGAAGTCATACCACCGTCCCACCGCCAAGGGAACTGCATCCTTTCCGCAGCCATCCGATGGCCTGATTTTGGAGATCGGCACGCGCTTAGAAGGCCATTCGCCCAGATTTTCCGCCATTCAGACACACCCCTCCTATCGTTTTCACCTGGCCGTCGATTCCCCCGGCCTACGCCGGAGCGGGTCTTGGTCGTAGATCATCGATCAGGCTCAGGATTTTCCGGAACAGTTCTCTCGGCACCGCCACCTCGGCCAATTGGAACGTGACGTACCGCCCGTGTCTGACGACCTTGGCTCCGATCTTGACCAGCTTCTCCCGCAGCGAGGTCAGCGACCAGTGCTCGACCTCCTTTGGCAAAGCCAGCGCCCGCATGAAGTTGGCGAGATTGTAGGCCAAGGCGTGAAGCTGCAGCCGAACCGCGTTGTTGCGGAACTTGAGGCATGACAACCGGGTCCACCGGATGGCGTTCTTGCCTTCCTTGATATACTGCTCCGCTTTGCCGCGCTGATTGTAGAACCATGTCACCCGCTCGGCGGGGCGAGACAGGTTGGTGACGACAAAGCCGACACGAGGACAGAGTTCGCCAGGGTGCCATTCCACCTTGGCCACCACGCGCCGCTTCCTGTCCCAGCTTCCGGCCTGATAGCTGAAGCTGGCATAGTAACGCCGCACATGATTGGGCGGACGGCCAACGGGGCGGGACAGCAAATGCGCGATGCTCTCCTGAAGAACTTTATTGGCGGGGAGGCGGATCGCGTACAGGAAGCCCTCGGCTTCGAGGTATTCGTACATCTCCGGTGAGGCAAAAGCGGCGTCGCCCCGGAAATACAGCCGTAGCTTCCGTTCCTTGTAACGAACGACAACCGGCTTCAGCACGCTTTCCCCGTCATCGGCACTGTGAACGTTGCCGGGACGCAGGGAACACCGCTCAAGGTCGCCTAACTGGTTGAACAGGAACAGGGGATGGTAACAGGTGCAGCCAAAGTGTCCGTTGTAGGCCGATCCCTCCTGATCGCCGTGTGTCGGGCTGACGCTGCTGTCCATATCGAGGATGATTCTCTTCGGCGGACGACGGTCATGCACACTGTCGATCCATCTCCCGGAAAGATCGGCAAGCGCGGCGAGGTTTTCCTCGGTGGCCAGAACCTCCGTCTCGAAACGCCCCATCTGGCTGGTCGAGGCCGCCTGTTTCGTGACAGCATGGCCGCCGACGATCCACCGCATGACCGGGTCGAGGCTGAGCCGGTCGGCATCGTTCACGTCGTCGTACCCGCCAAGGCGTCCGAAAACGGACTGGCGGAACTGCCCAACAAGACCGTGGCGACCGTTCTTCCCACGACGGGTGTCCGTGAGTACGTCCCCAGCAATCTCGGTCAGTCCGACCGCATCATCCAGTTCCCGGTACGGCAACAACCCAGCGTCGGAAGTAACCTTGGAACCATGGAACTCAAGCTTCAGCCGACGGTCAAAATCCAGCCGCAAAACCCCTGCTTCCCCTTCACCCATCGGGTGAGCCATATCAACACCCCAAATCCGTCTATAACGTGATGATTTTTATACCAAAATCCGGGTGCGTTGTCGCTAAATCATGGGTTCATTTGGGAAATGCGGGATATGGCCCGCTTGATCAAACAATCCTCCACATTAGGGACAGTAAGAGGCCCGCGAGACGCCAATCTTGAGCTTGCTTGACAGTTGAGATGAGGGCGTGCATTACATGGCCGTAACGCCTTATTGTGCGCCGGAAAATACTTGATACGGCTTCTTAAGGGGGGGTGTAGCTCAGTTGGTTAGAGCGCCGGCCTGTCACGCCGGAGGCCGCGGGTTCAAGTCCCGTCACTCCCGCCATTCACAGGGCGTAATTTCGGGCACTTCGTCCTTTGCTTCAAGGTATTGCTACATTATAGTC
>JAQBTY010000494.1 GCA_027624735.1 Pseudomonadota bacterium
CCGCCGATAAGACATATTGTGGGTGTTGGGTCGTTGAGTTGTAATAGAATGATAGGGCGCATCTAATAATTTGGCCGTAAACAAGAAAGCACAATTTTACCAGCCTGAATGCTTTTTTGCAGAAGCATAGAAACCAAAGGTCGTGAGAAAATTGGCGGAAGAGTCAGTTATTTGCCCTAATTGCGGAACAAGGAATGAAACTCGGTCACGAATGCGGGCTGATGTACCTGAGAATATTGCTAAAATTATCAGTCCAGAAGTCATCCGTCCGGACACCTGCAAAAACTGTGGACATCAATTTCTTCCGGAAAATGAATTAGCGGAACCAAAGACGTCATCAGATGACTCGTTCCTTAAGGCCATTGGCTATTTGATTCTAGGCCTATCGCCAGTCGGCATTATCGTCCCGTATTTTATATTATCGGGAATGGGGATATGCAGTGGCGCTTTGGGTTCTGGAGTTAGTTGTAAATTATCATTCATCAGTGGCTATTTTAAAGATATGGCTGGCTTGTTCGAAGTTTCATGCTATCTGTTTGGTCTATGTATCGTGTGGGCGATGGCAGCAGTAGTCACTTGGCTGTATGCTATCAAGTACACGGTCGAAGGGATCCAAAATATATTTGCGAAAAATCCTGCCGTCTGACGTCACAAGCGTCCGAGGCTGAAACCAAAATATTTTGCCGCCAATGTCTCTTTCTTGCACAATGGTTTTGCCCTGAATTAGTGGACACCTCCAGGCGCTCGTCGCGCCTATTCTAGGTGTCCACTAATTCAGGGCAAAACCAGATGACGACGTGGTGGACGTTCGTGTCCTGATCGGCGAGTTCCTGGGCCTGTCCCTGGGCCCGGCAAGTCGGCCCCATCAGCCGGCCAGGATGGCGTCGGAAATTTTTTCCGCGCACATGATGGTCGGGATGTTGGTGTTGGCCCGCGGCACGCACGGGAAGATCGAGGCATCGCACACACGCAGGTTTTCGAGGCCGTGGACCCGTCCGGCGGGATCGGTCACCGCCAGGGGATCGTCGGCGCGCCCCATCCGGCACGTGCCCGACGGATGCCAGCAGCCGGTGACGCCATCGCGGACGAATTCTTCCATGGCGCTGTCATCGGCGAGCACGTTGGCGAGGGTCACGCCTTCGGTGATGAAATGATGGATCGCGGCGCGGCGGATCGGTGACGGCCCATCCATGATCGCGCCGAGGATGGAGGTCAAAATTTTATTCTTGGTGGTGACCGTGCCGATGCGGCGGACGTTCTCCGAATAGCTCGCCGGAAACGGATCACTCGCCATTTGAGCCAAAGCCGGATCGGCGAACCAGATAGCCGCCCGTCGAACACAATCCTTCATGCGTTCCATATCCCGGCTATTGGACAGCAATTCAAACGCCACATCCGGTTCGGCCCGCGGATCGGAAGAGGTCAACCCAACCGTGCCGCGCGAATAGGGCTTGTTGCACCACATCAAAAACGACCCGAGCCGCAGACCCACCGCGTGCCACGCCGATTTCGCCGTCGCCGACACATACATGTCCTGCGCGCCGCAGCCCTCGATCCCGGAGCTATAGCGAAAGGCGACGTGAGCGTGCCGCCTGCCCGTCTCATACTGGCGCGCTTCGCGCCTGAGATAGGCGGAGACCGCCAGGGTGGGGTGTTCATTCAGATTGGCGCCGATCCCGGCCCGATCCGCGATCACATCGATACCGTGTTCGCGCAAATGGCCCGCGCGGCCAACGCCGGAGCGCATCAGCGTGATCGGCGTATGCAGCGCGCCGGAGGACAGGATGATTTGATTGCCGTTTACGGCCTGGATCTGGCTACCGCGCCTGATTTCCGCGCCAACGGCTTTCCGTCCCTCGAACAATATTCTTTCGACGTGAGTTTCCGAGCGGATTTCAAGATTAGGCCGTTTACGCACGTCGGAATTCAGATACCCCATCGCAGCCGAGACACGATGGTCGTCAGGATGATTTGAGATGGTGCAGGGAAACCACCCATCCTGATAAGGGCCGTTCTGGTCTTCCAGCCTGGGCAATCCGTACCTGGTTAGCGTCTTGCCGACGGCGTGTGAAAACTCGGTCCAGCGGTCCTCCTTTTCGCGGCGAACGACGATGGGGCCGTCCTTGCCGTGCAAATCGCCGTCAAAATCCCGATCGGATTCCAATTTACGAAAATAGGGCAGTACGTCGTCCCAGCCCCAGCCATCGGCGCCAAGTTCGGCCCATTCGGCGTAATCCTCCGGCGAACCCCGGTTCGCCATCTGCGCGTTAATACTGGAACCGCCGCCGATCACGCGGGCCTGTTCCATGAACCGAAGCGGCGTTTCATGACCAGGCGCATTGCCCTGCGCCGCCACATGGCGAACTTTCAACGCCTGCCAGTGATAGGCCGGGTTGAACGCCGCCGCCATGGGGTAGGAGGACCGAATATCGGCCGGTTCCTGCCCGGGCACGAAATCCCGGCCCGCTTCGACCAGCAAGACCTTGTTCCGAGGCTTCGCCGACAGGCGGCTGGCCAGCACGCATCCCGCCGATCCGCCGCCCAGTATGATAAAATCGTATGTCGTCATGGGACCAAAGATGCCAGAAGGAATAGCCCCGCGCAAACCGCCTGAACTAAAGCGGGATGAATGTACGCGATAAGTTTACCCGTAATCAGGTGGCAAAGGCCCACCACCCCTGCTCCCCTGTACCCTCGTCATCCTCGGACCCAAG
>JAQBTY010000495.1 GCA_027624735.1 Pseudomonadota bacterium
CGGCGCGAATACATCGTTCGGATGTGTCGCGGCACGGGTATAATGTATAATAATGATATTGCAAAGTGCCTTAGCCATGCGTTTAGCCCTGTTCCAACCCGACATCCCGCAGAATACCGGCACATTGCTGCGATTCGCCGCCTGTATGGGGTTGGCGGTCGATATTATCGAGCCCTGCGGCTTTCTGCTGGATGACCGGCGGCTGCGCCGCGCCGGTATGGATTATCTCGACAACGTGGCGCTGACCCGCCACGATTCGTGGGATCGATTCGAAATAGCCCGCAACCAATTGGGCGCGCGGCTGGTCTTGCTGACGACCCGGAGCACCACCCCGTATGTTGATTACACCTTTGACTCAAATGATATTTTACTGGTGGGACGGGAAAGCGCCGGGGTGCCGCCAGAAGTCCATGACGCAGCCAACGCCCGGCTTCTCATCCCCATGGTCGAGGGTGTACGGTCACTCAATGTTGCGCTCGCCGCTACCATGGTTGCCGGTGAGGCGCTGCGTCAGACCGGTCTGCTGCCGGGCGCCATAAAAAAGGAGATTTTATCCTGACGATCGAGGACCAAAAATCGCGCGCCACCGCCTGGTTCGCCGAGCTGCGTGATGAAATCTGCACCGCCTTCGAACAACTCGAAGAGGAAGTAGGCTCGCCAAACGATTCGGGGGATCCGGGCCGTTTTGACCGCAAAGACTGGCAGCGCACCGACCATGAAGGCGCCCCGGGCGGCGGCGGGACCATGTCCGTCATGCATGGCCGGGTGTTTGAAAAAGTCGGCGTTAACATATCGACGGTATTTGGCGAGTTTTCGCCGGAATTTCGCAAGGAAATCCCTGGCGGGGAAGAAAATCCGAATTTCTGGGCCAGCGGCATCTCACTCGTTGCCCACATGGCCTCGCCGCTGGTGCCCGCGGTTCACATGAATACGCGATTTATCATCACCTCCAAGGAATGGTTTGGCGGCGGGACCGATCTGACGCCCATGGTCCCGGTCGACGAGGACACCGCCTTTTTTCACGCCGCCTTGAAAGAGTGCTGCGATCGGCACGATCCTGAGTATCATCAAAAATTCAAAGACTGGTGCGATAAATATTTTTATCTGCCGCACCGGGATGAGCCGCGCGGAGTCGGCGGCATATTTTATGATTATGTGAATACCGGCGACTGGGAAGCCGACTTCGCCTTTACCCGCGATGTGGGCCGGACCTTCAGGGATACGTACCCGGAACTGGTCCGCCGTCATATGAATGAGCCCTGGACGGCGGCACAGCGCGAACATCAACTTGTCCGGCGCGGGCGGTATGTGGAGTTCAACCTGCTGCATGACCGCGGTACGACCTTTGGCCTGCGCACGGGTGGCAACGTTGAAGCCATCCTCATGTCCCTGCCGCCCGAAGTGAAGTGGCCGTGACAATTAATCGCGCTATAGTGCCGGTCAACCGGTAACGATCCGGGACCGAGGAAAATTCGAGGGGACCATGACACGGAACGCGCTTTACCTTCTGGCCATAGTATTTGGCGCCATAGCCTTCGCATCGCCGCAAGCCGATGCCAAGGACCTCCCCCTCACGGCCTTTTACGGCAAATTCTCCGGCGGCGGCATCGCGCAAAACGCCGACAGTGAATATTTCGCCATGACCACGCGCGATTTCGATGTCGTCATCAAGCCCGCCAGCGGTGGGGTTCGCATCAACTGGACCAGCGTTATCCGCGGCGGCGGCGATCCTCTGAAGCCCAAGGTCCGGCGCAGAATGAGCTCGAAGGTACTCCGGCCGACCGAAACGCCCAATGTGTTTCACGGAACCGACAGCGGTAACCCGCTGGAGGGTAAGGAACTGTGCTGGGCGCGCATCGACGGCAATACCCTGACGGTATTCCTGATGACGGTCAGCAAGGAAGGGGTCTATGAGTTGCAGCAATATGACCGAACCCTTTCCGGCACCGGCATGACATTGCTGTTCCGAAGCTGGCGCGACGGCGATCGCCTGCGATCCGTCTCGGGCCGGCTGGTCAAGACGGCGAATTAACAGCCCCCAAGCCTGTCCCCCTCTCGTCATCCTCGCGCTTTATTTTTTCCCAAAACACTCTTGTCATTCCGGCCAAGCGAAGCGCGAGCCGGGATGACAAATTAGATTAATTGAACAGAGTGATGCGAGCCCGCCAACGTCACTGAAATTTAAACCGGACACCAGTGGCCATGGGCGTGAAGCGCACTTGGGTCCGAGGGTGACGAATTTGGCGGCGGTCTTTCTGCATGAGCTTGATGAGCGGATGGCCGAGCAGTTGTATTCCCATGGGCAGGCCCTGGCTTTCCAGCAGTGGCAGGTTCCAGGCCGGCGCCTGAGATAACAATCGTGTGTCGGTAGATTTTACACTTTTTCGGCAAATCCCCGGAATCGCCTGAAAGGTGCCGGTGTGCTTTACAGTTTGGTTAATTGGCCGCGTTAAAGTTAACGCTAACCCATTGAAATCACCAAATTCCCGATAGTTGGCACGGTTCTTGCACGACATTCGCGGAACCTCTGGGCATTTGCGACAGAGATAATGGAGATGGTGAAATCGGCATGAAGAAATTGTTGTTCATGTTGTCGTTTTGGAACGATGAAGGCGGGATTTCGTCGGTTGAATATGCCTTGTTATTGCGGCTTATCCCGTTGACTCAGGTGGCGCTAGATGTAGTGTTTGCGCGACCGGCTTGCCCGGTCGT
>JAQBTY010000048.1 GCA_027624735.1 Pseudomonadota bacterium
CACAAGCGCCTTGATCGCGTTGAAAGTGGCATCGACAGGGCCGGCCCCCTCAACTTTAACCGACCGGATTTCACCGTCGATATCGAGTTCCAGTTCCGCCGTTTGCGGCCCCTTTGAGCCACAAACAACCATCAAGGAAACAAATTTTATCGTATCGTTGGTGCGCAAGGCAGCATCATCGACAATCGCGACGATGTCTTCGTCATAGACATCTTTCTTTTTATCGGCGAGATCCTTGAACCGGCGAAAGGCGTCCTGTATGGCGTTTTCACCCAAATCGTAGCCCAGTTCCTTTATCTTCACCCGAAAAGCGTGGCGGCCCGAATGCTTACCCATCACCAGCTTGGATTCGGTCAAGCCGACGGATTCCGGCGTCATGATCTCGTAGGTCCCGGCATGCTTGAGCATACCGTCCTGATGAATTCCGGACTCATGAGCGAACGCATTGGCCCCGACGATCGCCTTGTTCGGCTGTACGACGAAGCCGGTGATGGTCGAAACCATTTTGGAGGCGCGGGTGATGAATTCGGTTTTGATACCGGTCGTATAGGGCAAATAGTCCTGGCGGGTTCGGAGCGCCATGACGACTTCTTCCAAAGCGGCATTACCGGCCCGTTCGCCGAGGCCATTGATTGTACACTCGATCTGTCTCGCCCCGTTGGCGACACCAGCCAACGAATTGGCGACAGCCAACCCCAGATCATTGTGGCAATGTGTTGAAATAACCGCCTTGTCCATATTAGGGACACGGTCGAACAACATTGCGATCAGCGCACCGTATTCTTCGGGAACGGCATATCCTACCGTATCGGGAATATTGATTGTCGTCGCGCCCGCGTTGATGGCCGCCTCTACACAGCGGCACAGGAAATCATGCTCGCTACGCGAGCCGTCCTCAGGCGACCATTCAACATCATCCGTGAAGTTGCGAGCGGCACTCACGCTGTCGACGACCGCGCGATAGACTTCGTCCGGCTCCATCTGCAATTTGTATTTCATATGCAGCGGGCTAGTGGAAATAAAGGTGTGAATGCGCCGCCTTTTTGCTGGTTTCAATGCCTCGGCGGCGCACTCAATATCCTGGCGTCCGGATCGGGCCAATCCGCACACGACAGAATTCTTGATGAGTTTAGCTACCCCATTGACGGCTTCCCAATCGCCATTGGAGGCAATCGGGAATCCAGCCTCGATTATATCGACGCCCATCTCCTCGAGGAGTTCGGCGATTCGCAATTTTTCGTCCAGATTCATGGACGCGCCCGGCGATTGCTCGCCGTCACGCAAGGTTGTATCGAAAATCACTACTCGGTTCGTTTCGGTGCTGGCGCTCATACTCAGCTCCTTATATAGCTAGAGGTTAACGACTTGTTTAAGGCAGGCGCCCCCTGAACGACCAGACAATCAAATATGTCCGTTCAGGGGCTGCTAAGTCGCAGACCCCCATTGAGCGCAAGAGCGAGACCAGACCCTGTCCGATGACGCGAAAAGGGACGGACCGGTGGCGTCGTCCGCCACCTGATTAATGTCTTTCCCGTTTCTTCACGCATCGTCTTCGTCGCCTAAATCTTAGTGGCCTAAATCTTAGTGGCCCAAATCTTAGTGGCCCAAATCTTAGTGGCCCAAATCTTAGTGGCCCAAATCTTAGTGGCCCAAATCGTCATCGTCTTAGCACTCGCTGAGCACAGCGCATTCATGCTGGTAAGCCGCCCTGGATCAAAAACTATCGACCCAAAGGACAAACGTCTGAAAACCCAAGGTAAACGCCTATTCCTAAGCCTTCCTTAACCATAAATGCAATGTTTTTTACCATTTATAGCCAAAGTTCCCACGATTTGGGATAATCGATCAGTTTTTCGACTTATCCACCAGCCGGCCACTCGTGATCCAGGGCATCATGCCCCGAAGCCGTGCGCCGACCTGTTCGATATCATGCTCGGCACTACGCCGACGCATTGCTTTAAAACTGGCCTGTCCGGCGGCATTTTCAAGTACCCATTCCCGCGCAAACGCACCGGTCTGGATTTCATTCAGGATTTTCTTCATTTCCGCCTTTACGGAATCATTAATCAGCCGTTGGCCGCGCGAATAATCGCCATATTCGGCGGTATTCGAAATTGAATAGCGCATGTTGGCGATTCCGCCCTCATAAATCAGATCGACGATCAGTTTCACTTCATGCAGGCACTCGAAATAGGCCATTTCCGGCGCATAGCCGGCCTCGACCAACGTTTCGTAACCCGCGGTTATCAACGCGCTCAGACCACCGCACAGGACCGCCTGCTCACCGAACAGATCGGTTTCACATTCTTCGCGAAAGCTCGTTTCGATGACGCCCGAGCGCCCCGCCCCAATTGCACTGGCGTAGGACAGACCGATATCCTGGGCGTTACCGCTCGAGTCCTGATGCACCGCGATCAGAGCCGGCACGCCGCCCCCCTTCTCGTATTCGGCCCGCACTGTGTGACCGGGGCCTTTTGGCGCCACCATAAAAACATCAAGGTCGGAACGCGGTTCGATTTGACGAAAATGGACGCTAAACCCGTGCGCGAAGGCAAGCGCGCTTCCCTCACGCAGATTTTCGGCCAAATCGTCCCGATAGAGCGCGGCATGCAGCTCATCGGGCGCCAAAATCATGGTGACATCCGCCCATTTCGCCGCCTCGGCGGGAGCCATGACCTTTAATCCCGCGTCTTGCGCTTTAGCGACGCTCCCCGAACCAGGCCGCAATCCGATGACGACATCGCCGACACCGCTATCACGCAAATTGTTGGCATGGGCATGCCCCTGGCTACCGTAGCCGATGACCGCAACCTTCTTCGACTTGATCAGGTTAACGTCGGCATCCCTTTCGTAATAAACGCGCATGACTAGTTCCTCATTTGAATTCGATTAATTTTTAAAGTCCGGCGGCAAAGCCGGTTGAGAGTTCCTAAATGCCCTTGGCACCACGTGCAATAGCAACAACGCCGGTTCGTGAAATCTCATTCAATCCAAGAGGCTTCATCAAACTGATAAAAGCATCCAATTTGTCGGCCGAACCCGAAATCTCGAAAACGAACGAGTTATTCGTACTGTCAATTGCCCGGGCGCGAAATATATCGGCAATACGAAGCGCTTCGACACGTTTATTCCCCGTTCCCTTTACTTTGACAAGAGCGAGTTCACGCTCGATGCTGGGTCCCTCAACGGTGAGATCGCTCAACTGACGCACCGGCACAAGACGATTTAGCTGTGCCTTGATCTGCGCGATGATCATGGGCGTACCCGAGGTGACGATGCTGATCCTCGATATGGCCTGGTCGGCATCGACCTCGGCAACGGTCAAGCTTTCGATATTGTACCCCCGCCCGGAAAACAGACCGATTACCCGCGCCAGCACACCAGCTTCGTTATCGACCAGAACGGCGATCGTATGTCGTTCGACAGCTTCCAAACTCTTTCTCTCCTAAACCAAATAGCTCGCGAATGGATATATACTGAGCACGGGCGAACGTACTTAGGGGCGCTTAACTCACCAATTGTCGCACAGCCTGATCAGACGAGGACCATCCCATCTTCTGAAACGGGTGTCTCCGCCTCGTCACCCGGTCCCAACAGCATCTCGTTATGAGGCGCTCCCGACGGAATCATCGGGAAACAGTTTTCTGTCTGGTCGACCGCAACATCAACAATGGTAAGGCGATCGTTTGACAACATTTCCTTGATAACATCATCGACCTCGTCAGGCTTGGTTGCGCGCAATCCAACACCACCATAAGCCTCCGCCAGCTTGACGAAGTCAGGCAGGGAATCGGTGTAGCTTTCAGAGTATCGGCCGCCATAAAGCAGTTCCTGCCACTGGCGCACCATCCCCATATACTGGTTATTGAGAATAAATATCTTCACCGGCAAACGGTATTGAACGGCCGTCGACATCTCCTGAATATTCATCAGGATCGATGCCTCTCCGGCGACGTCGATCACCATCGCCTTTGGATGCGCCATTTGCACGCCGATGGCGGCGGGAAAACCGTACCCCATGGTCCCCAGCCCACCAGACGTCATCCAGCGGTTGGGCTGTTCGAATTTCAGAAATTGCGCCGCCCACATCTGGTGCTGCCCAACTTCCGTCGTGATGTAGGTATCGCGGTCCTTGGTCAGGGCGTAAAGACGTTCCAAGGCATATTGCGGCTTGATGATTGTTTTTGATTTTTGATAGCGCAGACAATCGCGGCGGCGCCATTTTTCGATTCTTGCCCACCATTCAGCCAGCGCTTTGGCGTTCCGCTTTGGATTGACCGCCTTCCATTCCTTGATCAGGTCGGCGAGCACACTGGCGCAATCACCGATTATCGGCAAATCGACTCGCACGTTCTTGTTGATCGACGACGGATCAATGTCGACATGGATCTTCTGCGAGTTTGGCGAGAACTTCGACAGCAAACCCGTTACGCGGTCATCGAAGCGCGCGCCGATATTGATCATCACGTCGCAATCATGCATCGCAAGGTTGGATTCATAGGTTCCATGCATCCCGACCATGCCGAGAAAATGCTTATCGCTGGCCGGAAACCCGCCTAGTCCCATCAGGGTGAGCGTGATGGGAAAATCGGTCATTTGCACGAATTCGGTCAGGAGCTTGGACGCGCGCGGTCCCGAGTTGATGATCCCGCCGCCGCAGTAAAACAACGGCCGCTTCGCGTTGCGAATGAGTTCCACCGCTGCCTTGATGCTGGCTGCAGGGGCCTTGGTCTTTGGCCGGTAGGTTTTGTGGCGGACCGTGGCAGGCACGCTGTTGTCAAAATATGTCTCGTTAATCAGCACATCCTTGGGCAAATCCACCACGATCGGACCGGGACGACCCGATTTGGCGACATACATTGCCTCGTTCATCACACGGGCAAGATCATTCACATCCTTGACCAGATAATTGTGTTTTGTGCAGGGGCGCGTAATGCCTGTCGTGTCCGCTTCCTGAAAAGCGTCATTACCGATCAAATGGGTTGGAACCTGACCGGTGAGGCAAAGAATGGGTATACTGTCCATTAACGCATCGGCCAGACCTGTTACAGCATTGGTTGCGCCCGGCCCGGAGGTAACAAGCACGACACCGAGCTTGCCGGTGGACCGCGCATACCCCTCCGCCATGTGCACGGCACCGCCTTCCTGGCGCACAAGAACGTGGCGCAGCCGGTTCTGCCTGAAAATTGCGTCATAAATTGGCAGAACGGCGCCACCGGGATATCCGAATATCGTGTCCACGCCTGCATCCAACAAACATTGGATGATGATGTCAGACCCAGAAAGTTTACGTTTCGCCATGTTCCAATACCATCATGTACATGCAAAATACGACGCCGACCGTCGGGATCCCTCATCAGACCCCGCTATCCGGCATCAAATTTCGCTAAGACACCTCACCATCGCACGCAATTTCCGTGCGAAGAGGCGCCAAATTAGACTTTCAGACCCGACAGGTCAATAGAGAGTTGCTAATATATGGAAAGATTTTAGCCATTTCTCTTTCATTATATTTCTTTTCTATAACAATATCCGCAACAATCTGCCGTGTGAACCATGTTACCTGCCGTTTTACGTATCGACGGGTCGCCTGTTGCCCTAGCCGCCGCACCTCTTCCAGCGTCAGATCGCCCTTAAGGTGATCGAGTAGGTGAGGAACACCGAGCGCTTTCATCGCCGGCAAAGCAGGATCGAGATCGAGCGCAGCAAGACATCGCACCTCTTCCAGGGCGCCGATTTCCAACATTTGACTAAATCGGGCGTCGCACGCCGGATACAGCTCGTCACGCGGCGGCATCAGCAGAATGGTCAAGAATTTCAGTCCCCCAAGATCCGCGGGCCGGGCCCCATCGCGGTGCCAGTCCGACAGGGTTCGTCCTGTCGCTTCCAGAACCTCGAGGGCGCGACAAATTCTCTGGCTATCATGCTCCGACAAGCGGCCAGCGGTATCGGGATCCCTTTGCCTGAGCCGCTCGTGCAAAGAGACGCTCCCGTCCCGAACCAGGCTTGCTCTGACACGGTCACGAACGTCCGTTGGAATTGCCGGCATTTGTGCGATACCCGCCATTAACGTGCGCAGGTAGAGCCCCGTTCCCCCCACGACAATGGGCAGTTGATCGGCTTCGTGTGCGGCACGAATTTCCGCGACTGCCAGTTCGCGCCATTCGCCGGCCGAACAATGTTTGTCGGGATCAAACACACCAAAAAGGCGATGGGGCGCCCGTGCCCGCATTGTCGCGTCAGGCGCCGACGTCAGGATCTCCAATCCCCGGTAAACCTGCATCGAATCGGCATTGATGACGACGCCAGGGACACGCTCCGCCAAATCGACCGCCAGCGCGGATTTTCCGCTGGATGTCGGCCCGGCAATGACGACTACCGGCTTGATTCTTTGGGATGAAGCCGTGGCGCCGGTGTCAGAATTTACCGGCAGGCTCATATCCCCAGATCTCGCGTGCAATATCCACCACCAGACGGATTTTAGCGGCCTGATGATCCGCCGATAGTGCGTTCCCGCTATCAAGACTCGCGAAGCCACATTGTGGCGACAGGCACAGCCGATTACGATCCATGAATTCCGCCGCCGCGTCCACCCGCCGCATAATGGCGTCCCGGTCTTCCAAGGCGGCGATCTTTGTCGAAACCAACCCAAGAACAACAGTTTTGTCGTCCGGGACCTCGCGCAGGGGCTCAAATCCGCCAGCCCGCGGGGAATCAAATTCAAGGAAATAGAATTTCACCGCCAGTTCCCGGAACAGCTTGGCGGCAACATCGTCATAGCCCGCCTCAGCCTGCCACGAGCCGCCTTTATTCCCGCGGCATAGGTGAATCCCCAGGCTCATGTCGCGGGGCGCGCGAGCAACAATTTCGTTAATCACGCCGGTGTAAACGTCCAGAAAATTTTCCCAATTGTCGCCGCGTGTTTCGAGCCCCGCACGAATTTTCGGGTCGCCGAGTTTTGCAATCGAGGTTTCATCGAGCTGAATATAGCGACAGCCAGCGTCGTAAAGCGCGGTAATTTCCTTCACATAGGCATCTACGAGATCCTGCCAGAATTCATCCAGACCGGGATAGACATCGCGGCTAATATTGTCCCTCCCCGATCGGAAATGAATATAGCAGGGTCCGGGAAGCGTAATTTTTGGCACCCCCGCCGTTGCCGCGCCGGCAATGAATTTATAGTTGTCCAAATTGACCGGTCCGGGCCAGGTGAGCCGATTGACAACGACCGGAACGCGACCTTCGGTCTGCTGCCCGGCGGCATCCGAATAAGTCCAGTTTGCATCGCGGGTCGAGCTGATCCGCACGCCGTCGAATACATCGACGGTAAAGCTGTCAGAATAGGCGTGCCGGCGAAATTCCCCGTCGGTAAGGGAAGACAGACCTAGCTCGGTCTGCAAATCTATCACCTGTTTGATCGCAGCGTCTTCGGCCATGCGCAGCGCTTCATCGGGCACCCGGCCAGCGGCATGGCCAGCGCGCAGCGCGAGAAGTTCAGGCGGCCTCAGAAAACTTCCAATATGTTCCGCGCGAAACGGGGGAGAGAGCGGATAGGTCACTGATCGATATTCCTTTTGAAGCAGGAAACGAAATCGATGCCAGTCTATCACCGGAGCCGATACGGTGCATCGTCATTAGCGCAATAAGTGTCCCCTCGCAAAGCTTGTTTTCCGGTCTCGGGCGCAGCATAAAGGCCGTGATGGAATTAGTCGCCACTCTGATAACGGACCCGGACCGCGAAGACCTCACAGAGCGGAAGGTTGCAACCGTGCTGGATGCGCTGAAGGCAAGCGGCTGGTCCGCCTCACCCGCTTCCTGGCTAAATTCCAACGTTGCCTGCGACATATTTTTCCACGGTGCGACGCTTGAGGAAGCGCGCGAAATCGTGCGACGCGATTTTTCAAACACCGCTTTTGATCTCGTCATTCAGCCTTCTGAAAATCGTCGGAGGCGGCTTCTTCTTGCCGATATGGATTCAACGATTGTTGTTGGCGAGACGCTGGATGAACTGGCCGGCGAGGCCGGCATAAAAGACCAGGTCGCGGAAATCACCGCACGCGCCATGCGGGGCGAACTCGACTTCAAGGCGGCTCTGTTCGAGCGGGTCAATATGCTCAAGAATCTCCCGGTTGACCGGCTGGATCAGACACTGGCCGGAATCATCCTGACACAAGGGGCAAGGGCGCTGGTACAGACCATGCGGGCCCATGGCGCCTACACCGTCCTTGTGTCCGGTGGTTTTCGCTTCTTTACACGGCATGTTGCGGCGATCGCCGGATTTCATGAAGAACATGCCAATGATCTGATCATCGAAAACGACCGCCTTACCGGCCGGGTGGCGGAGCCCATATTGGACAGAGAAGCAAAATTGGCCCTGCTGTACCGATATGTAGCCGAACGTAAAATCCCCCTGTCGGCTTCGCTGACGACAGGGGATGGCGCGAATGATCTGCCAATGATTCAAGCCGCGGGTCTGGGCGTTGCCTATCACGCCAAACCCGTGGTCGAAGCGGAAGCGCCCGCGGCCATCAGGAATGGTGACCTGACTGCCCTGCTCTATTTACAGGGCTACAAGTCTTCAGAATTTAGATATTAGGGAAATAAACATGCCCCGGTCTCGCCGCGACGACGGCAAGACCGGGGCATTTCAACCTTTAGCCTTTGACCACATCGATGCCAAGCGCGACAAACCGAGAATTGCCATCTCTTTCAAACAGAAACAACAATCTCTTTCGTTTTGCCTTGCGCGCTTGTTCAACACTTTTTATGACTTGCGACGGTGTCGCCACGGCAACCTGATTGGGACCAATTTTTCGCACAACATCGCCAGGCCTAACACCATTTTCAGCAGCAGGACTACCCTCCTCCACGTCAATCACGACAACGCCTTTTGTGTCATCGCCAAGTTTAAACTGGTTGCGCAGCTCATTGTTAACCGGAGCCATCGTCAGACCGAGCGTTTTAAGCGCCTTCGACTTTTTCTCCGACGTTTGATTTTTAGGAGAAACCGCAGCTACCTTTTCGTCTTCAGGAAATTCGCCCAGCGTGACGCTTAGCGTTACCTCCTTGCCTTTTCTCCAGACGACGACCTTTGATGCCTTACCCACTGCCGTTTCTGCGACAATTCTCGGCAAACTGCGCATTTCCTCGATCGGTTTGCCATCGAATGACAAGATGACATCGCCAACATTCAGCTTGGATTTTTCGGCCGGCCCGCCTTCGGTAAGATTGGCAACCAAAGCGCCATGGGCCTTGGAAAGTCCCAGGCTTTCGGCGAGTTCCTCCGTCACCGTTTGAATCCTCACCCCTAACCAGCCGCGGCGCGCCCGGCCATACTCCTTGAGTTGGTCGATCACCGGTTTGGCGAGATTGGCCGGGATAGAGAATCCGATTCCGACGCTGCCGCCGGAAGGAGAGTAAATGGCGGTATTAATGCCGATGACCTGGCCCTTCAGATTGAACATCGGTCCACCGGAATTACCGCGGTTGATCGAGGCATCGGTCTGGATGAAGTCGTCGTACGGGCCGGCGTTTATGTTCCGCGCACGGGCGGAAATAATACCAGCCGTCACGGTTCCGCCAAGACCAAAGGGATTTCCAATCGCAACGACCCAATCGCCAACCCGCGCAACATCAGAATCGCCGAATGGGACGAAAGGCAGCGGGCTGCTCGACTTCACGCGAAGCAGCGCGAGGTCTGTCTTCGCGTCGCGCCCTACTAATTTGGCCTCCAAACGCCGATCGTCATGCATGACCACAGTGATCTCGTCAGCACCCTCGATCACATGATTGTTAGTAACAATCAGGCCATCGGCAGCAATAATGAATCCAGAGCCAAGTGACGTGGCCTTGCGATTAGGAGTGTCTCTGCGCTGTTGCTGGCGGTCGAAAAATTCCTTGAAAAATTCTTCGAAAGGCGAGCCCGGCGGCAACTTTGGCATCTCCGGGGCCGCACTGCCTTCGCGTTTCACCGACTGAGTCGTCTGAATATTCACCACCGCGGGCAATAGCTTGGCGGCAAGATCGGCGAACCCATCCGGTGCGACACGCGCGGTTGCCGGGGACGACGTCAGTATCAGGGCGCCTGTAAGGCATGAGAACACGAGTTGCGCAAAAAATCTCGAACGTGCACGAACCGGCGACGCGACGCGTAGGCCTGAGCTGGTGCCTGGACCATGTAATGGACCCATAGTGGTCATTTCTTTCTCCTTCTCCCAGGCGATTTGTCTGGCGGACAGAGCGTCCGGATCACGATTTAGTCCGAATTATGTCTCATAGCCTTATTAACGCGCGCCACGAGGCTGTTGCCGTAACCGATATGGGTAGGAAATAAGGATAAAATATGGCTATTGCCAGTCCTCACGGGATTGTTATCCCAAGAGAGGAAGCATTAGCAAATCCTCTCGGTCATGGCGACAAACAAATTGATCCGCTTCCCAGGTTTTCCACCAACCATAATCCTCGGTAGCCGCAAAATATTCACATTCGCGCCGCAATACAGTAACCAGCAACGGGTAAATATAGTATGGCCAACCGATATCCGCCAAAAAGAGGCGAGGCTGGCGACCACGAAACGCGCGGCGCGGATGCCCATGACGTATCCGCCGCCCCGAATAAATAATTTCCGATCTCCCGGCGCGATTGCGGTCACGGGATTGCCAAAGTCAGCTTTTCAGAGCCCATACCATCGCGACACCCAGAATGGCGGAGAACAGGCCAGCATAGCGCAGGGATTGAGGCGAAAGGGTGGAAATCTGCTCGAGCATGCGCTGCATGGCATCGGGGAAGAGGGCGTACAGAACCCCCTCGATCACCAGAACCAGCGCAAACGCAACGAACAACTCAGACAGCATGCCGACCCGCAATACATAGATTAATGATCGGCCGTTGTACCCGCTTACTTTTTCTTATTTATCCCCGTCTCATCGAGGAAGTAGCGGAAAAATTCGCTGTCCGGCGATAGAACCATGGTCGTTCCGTCGCCGCCCAAGGCCTCTCCATAGGCTTCCATGCTCCGGTAAAAACCGAAAAATTCCGGATCCTGGCCAAACGCGTTGTTCAGCGTTGTGGTTTTTATACCCTCGCCTTCACCGCGAAGGATTTGCGAGGTGCGTCGCGCTTCAGCCAGAATAACGGTCCGCTTGCGATCCGCGCCGGCCTGAATTTTGGCTTTGATTTCAGAGCCTTCAGAACGCAGCTTGCGGGCCTGCGCCTCGCGCTCGGAATTCATCCTCTTGTAGACTGACTGGGCCGTAGCAGCCGGCAAATCGGTCCGGCCGATACGCACATCGACGACCGCAACACCGAACTGGGACGCCTGTAATTTCAATGCGGCCGTAATACGCGTCATAACGTCATTGCGTTTGTCGGACAGCATGTCAGGCAACTGTACCTTGCCGACTTCGGCCCGAACCGCCGCATTCAGTCGGCCGCCAAAGATCTGCACGAAATTGGCCTGGGTCAGGGCCCTTCTTTTGAATTCAAGCGGATCGACGATCTTATAGCGCACGAACGAGTCAACATTGATACGCTTCTGGTCCTGCAGGATCACTTCTTCCGGACGCGGATCAAGATCCAGAATGCGCTTGTCGAAATATTCGACATCCTGAATAAGCGGCACCTTGAATTTCAGACCAGGTTCAGAATGGATCGGCAATACCGGTCTGCCAAACTGCAAAACCAGGGCGGTTTCGGTCTGACGAACGATAAACATGCCATCGAACACCACAACACCCAAAATCAGGGCGATTACACCGAGAATGATAAGTTTTATGCGTCCCATATCAACGTCCCCCGCCCGCTTGACCGGCCTTTGACCGCTTCTGGATTTCAGGAAGCGGTAGATAGGGGACGACGCCCTGGCCACCCTTGCTGTTGTCGATAATGATCTTATTGGCGTCTTTCAGGACTTCCTGCATTCGCTCCAGAAACAGCCGCTTGGTCGTGACCGCCTTATTACCCTTGTAGGCTTCGTAGACCGACAGAAACCGGCTGGCCTCACCTTCGGCTTCCTTGATCACCTGTTCGCGATAGGCCGTTGCCTGCTGAACGAGACGGGCGGCCTCACCCTGAGCCTTTGGCAAGATATCATTCGCGTAAGCGTCGGCTTCGTTCTGTTCGCGTTCCTTGTCCTGTTTGGCCCGCTGGACATCGTCGAACGCATCGATAACCGCTTTGGGCGGTTCGACTTTCTGCAACTTGGCGTCAACAACAAAAACGCCGGCGCCATAGCTGTCGAGGATCTGCTGCAGCAAATCCTTGGTTTTCGTTTCTACTTCGCCGCGTTTTGTGGCGAGAGCATCTTCCAGCAGTACCTGTCCGATGACTTCCCTTATTGCACTTTCAGCGGCCAATTTAACCGTTCCCTGGGGATCACGGATATTAAACAGGAAGTCCTTGGCGCTCTTGATCCGCCATTGCACGACGAAATCGATATCGATGATGTTTTGGTCACCAGTCAGCATCAGGCTTTCTTCCGGTACATCACGGGTCACCGACGTGCGACCAGCGCCGCCGGCGAAGCGATAGCCTATGGTAATTTCATTGGTGCGCTCAACACTTGGCGTTATGACACTGCCAATGGGCAAGGGCCACCAAAAATGACCGCCCGGGCTCGTAGTGGGGTCAATGTATTCACCGAATAGCATCTGAACCCCAACCTCACCGGGCTGCACGCGATAGAACGACGAATAGACCAACGCCAGCAGGACAAAGAGGCCAATCAGGCTGATACCGGCCTTGCTGCCAATACCGCCGGGCATCATGCCTTTGAATTTTTCCTGGCCTTTTCGCAGAAGCTCGTCGAGATCGGGCGGCTGGGCGCCACCACCTGTCGGTCCACTGCCCCATGGGCCGCCGCCACCGCCGCCACCCTGCTGTTTCCACGGCATGTTTAAATTCCCTGTCTTCGTTTAACGTTCGTCATTCCGGCTCAGCGCTACCTTGCCGTCTGACCTCAGGGGTATATATGGTAGGATTGAGCTTAATGCAATGGGACGGCTCCTCCGGAGGGGAGCATTCGCAGCATGTTTCATATCCTTTTGAAATTATTTAGGAACCACATCACCATGCCGGACGTCAGCGACGGGCAAATTCTGGAAGCTCTAAAGACGGTAAAAGACCCGGACAAAGGGGACGACATCGTGTCGCTGGGCATGGTTTCGGGTGTGGTCAACCGGAACGGCAACGTCGGCTTCTCCATCGAGGTGGATGCCGCCAGAGGCGCCAAACTGGAGCCCATGCGCAAGGCCGCCGAGGATGCCGTCATCGCCATCAATGGCGTCTTGTCGGTTACCGCCGTCATGACAGCGCCAACGGCGACGCCGGGCGCCGCTGCGCAGTCCTCGTCTGGGCCGGCTCCCGGACAAAATCCGGCGCCACGCGCGAAACTGCTCGAAAATATCGGCGCGGTCATTGCCGTCGCGTCGGGAAAGGGCGGTGTGGGTAAATCGACGACCTCGGTCAATCTGGCGCTCGCGCTGTCACAGCTTGGCCATCGGACCGGCATCCTGGATGCGGACATTTATGGGCCGTCCCTGCCGCTGATGATGGGCATCACGGAAAAGCCGGATTCTCCGGACGGCAAACGGCTGTCGCCCATTGAAAAATTCGGCATCAAATGCATGTCGATCGGCTTCATGGTCCCCGCCGACACCCCCATGATCTGGCGCGGCCCGATGGTGATGGGCGCGCTGGAACAGATGATGGGTGATGTCGATTGGGGGAACCTTGATGTCCTGATCGTCGATATGCCGCCCGGCACCGGCGATGCACAGCTGACCATGGCGCAGCGGGTGGCGCTTGCCGGCGCCGTCATTGTTTCCACGCCACAGGACCTTGCTCTGCTGGACGCCCGCAAGGGCCTCAATATGTTTCGGCGAGTAGACGTGCCCGTGCTCGGCATTATTGAAAATATGAGCTATTTCCTGTGTCCGCATTGCGGCGAAAGGTCCGATATCTTTACCCATGGCGGCGCCCGCAAGGCCGCCGCTCAGATGGGGGTCGATTTCCTTGGCGAGGTGCCGCTGGACATGGCGATACGCGAAGGGTCCGATATGGGCCGCCCCATCGTCGCGGCGGACCCTGACAGCGACCATGCCAAGACGTATCGCGCCATCGCCGAAGCGCTGTGGAACACCCTGGGCGATGGCGCTTCCAGGCCAAGCGCGCCAAAAATTATCATGGAATAGCAAAAGAGAATTTATGACATGAGCGACGGCGACATTCCTTTTCGCAAGCAGATGACTTTCGAATACGGCGTCGCGGACGAGGTAACGCCCCTGGTTCGCCGGATCGTCGCCCGTAATCCGAGCGGCTTCACCTTCCATGGGACAAACACCTACATCATAGGACATGGGCGCGTCGCGGTTATCGACCCCGGTCCTCTGCTTGACGAACATCTGGAAGCCATCGTCAAGGAACTCGAGGGCGAAACCGTCGAGCACATCGTAGTAACCCATACCCATCACGACCATTCGCCGGCGGCGGCGCCCTTACGCGACCGTGTCGGCGGTGTGGTTTGGGGGGCTCACCCGCGCCCGATTCCCGAGGGCGTCAGGACATCGGAATCAATTCAGCGCGACTTCGCCCCGGATAGGGAACTGGCCGACGGGACTCTTGTCGAGGGAGAAGGCTGGACACTAGAGGCGGTTCACACGCCGGGACACATGTCGAACCACATGTGTTTCTCCCTGCCCGAAGAAAACATACTTTTTTCCGGCGACCACATCATGAGTTGGAACACCACCGTGGTCTCGCCACCCGATGGCAACATGCGCGAGTATTTCGACAGTCTTGAGGTTTGTCTTGGCAGAGGAGAGACGAGTTTCTGGCCGGCGCATGGCCCGGAAATTCCCGACCCCATACCCTTCACCCGCGCCTATCGCAGCCACCGCCGCATGCGCGAAGGCGAAATTTTGCGGTGTCTCGATGCCGGGCTCCATACCATTCCCGAAATCGTGCAGCGTCTTTACAGACACTTACCAGCGAAAATGCACGGTGCCGCGGCGCGGTCGGTCTTCGCGCATCTGGAACATATGGTTGAGACCGGCCGCGCCAGTTGCGACGGTCCACCGACAGAGACGACCAGATACGCTGTCGCCTAAAGACACGCCGGCAATAAGGCTAAGGGTGAATTTCAATCGGCGTGCCGGGGTCGACCATGCGCCAGATTTCATCCATCTGGCGATTTGTCACGGCGATGCACCCCTGTGTCCAGTCGATCATCGGGTGCCCGACGCGAGCCGCGGACAGCTTGTTTGGCAACCCGTGAATCATGATCTTGCCGCCCGGTTCGACACCGCGCGCGCGGGCATCGCTGATATCCTGCTCGTTAGGGTAGGAAACACGAATGGCTTTGTAAAAAGCACTGTCTTCTAATTTTGAATCAAGCGTGTAGGTGCCTTCCGGCGTTTTGGCATCCCCTTCCTGCTGCTTATGGCCCAACGGATAACGGCCAAGCGCAACACGATACATGCGCAGCACACGATCTTCCCTTATCAAGACCAGTTTCCGCGCGGTCTTCAGGACCACAACGCGATCCGCTTTCGGCGATGTCAGACGCGCCGTCTGCGAGCCGGAAAACGCAGCACCGCTTTGAACAGCCGTGACAATAAAACCCGCCAAAAAAGCGCCGCAGATGCCTATTTTCCGCATGACTCAGCCTTCGCGAACAATTCAATACCCGTCTAGAGCCCATGGTTGCCTGATAGTATTAACAGATGGTGGATTCCGGTGCCAGACATACCCACTTTGAGGGCCTTTTTACCCAATTTACCGTTGCGGCTGAATTTTACGATCCATGGTAACGAAACTGTAGTCCGCGGTCTCACCGGAGGAAGCCCGCTGATAGGAGCGTGACTGCTCTATCCAGTCGGCCTTATTGTAGGCCGGAAATACAGCATCGCCGCTTATCTCCGCATGCACTTCGGTCAGATAAATCCGATCGGCATGCGGAAAGGCGAGCTGGTAGATCCCGGCGCCGCCGATGACCATGATTTCGGTCACCTCCGCACGATGCGCTGCCTCCAGCGCCGCGTTTTTTGCCGACGAGAAATCGCCGGCCACCTCAACGCCGGCAAGGCGGAATGCCGGATCGCGGCTGAGAACAATGTTGGTTCGACCGGGCAGCGGACGGCCGATGGACTCAAATGTCTTCCGCCCCATGATGAGGGGTTTGCCCATGGTGATTTCTTTAAATCGCTTAAGATCACCTGACAGCCGCCACGGCAAAGCGTTGTCACGGCCAATGACGCCGTTCTCGGCCGCCGCGACAATGAGTGAAAGACGCACTGCTTTTCGAAAAATCTGAATCAGACCGCTATGGGCGCGGAAATATGGGCATGCGGCTGATAATTATGAAGCACAAAATCCTCGTAGGAAAAACCGAACATATCCTTCACCTCCGGATTGATAAGCATCTCCGGCAGGCCCCGTGGCTCGCGGGAAAGCTGCTGCGCCGCCTGCTCCATGTGATTGGTATAAAGATGCGCATCGCCAAAGGTATGAATGAAGTCGCCCGGTTCAAGATTGGTCACCTGAGCCACCATCATGGTCAGCAACGCGTATGACGCGATATTGAACGGCACGCCGAGGAATATATCGGCGCTCCGCTGATAAAGCTGACACGACAGCCGGCCCTCGGCCACGTAGAACTGAAATATACAATGACAGGGCGGGAGCGCCATGCGGTCGAGATCCGCGACGTTCCAGGCGCTCACAATAAGGCGCCGCGAATTCGGGTTGGTGCGAATATCCTCAACCAGCTTCGAAATCTGGTCCAGATGGCGGCCATCCGACGTTGGCCAGGATCGCCACTGAGCGCCATAGACCGGCCCCAAATTACCGGCCTCATCGGCCCAGTCATCCCATATGGAAACACCGTTTTTATTGAGATATCCGGTGTTGGTGTCGCCTTCGAGAAACCAGAGCAACTCATGAATGATCGATTTGAGATGAAGCTTCTTGGTCGTCACCAAGGGGAAGCCTTCACCGAGGTCAAAGCGCATCTGATGCCCAAACACGCTTTTCGTGCCGGTTCCGGTCCGATCGCCTTTTACGGCACCGTTCTCCATCACATGACGCATGAGATCGAGATACTGCTTCATCCGGTCCATCCGTGAAATTATGCTGTATTTGTACCTTTAGAGATCCAAATAGTAACGCCGAATCAAGAGCGCTTTCCACATTGAGCGTTCATTCGATCACAAACCGGGCCATTCGTCAGGAGTGGTCCTGAAAATCGCCATTGATTGACGGTTATTATGAGATCGCCGAAATTTCTTCCGTCAAGCCCTTACGCCGATGTCCGCCAATCAACCAGATCAGGCCGCCGGGAAGGCTGATCAGAAGGGACAGCAACCCTACTAACCCGAATTATTCACGGTGCGGCGTTTAATGGTTGGTGAGCATGGATTAACCTGTTGAGATTC
>JAQBTY010000496.1 GCA_027624735.1 Pseudomonadota bacterium
GGCAGCATCGCGCTTTATTCTGCGGTTTTCACTTTCTACGCCCGTGCGGTCACCGGAGACGAGTACAGAGCGGTGGTCAGCAAGGGCGCGCGGGTGGTGTTTTACGAGCCCTATGCTGCCGGCAGGCCCGGCAATCCTACGATCCGAGCGGAGACCGGCGAAGCCAGCAGGGAGGTTGTCGCGGCGGTACAGGGGTATCTTTCGGAAATTGATGTGTCTGAGAGGAAACCCGCACGGCTCTTCAGGAAGTACAAGGACAAGCCGCAAGAACTGGCCATGGACGTGTTCACTCGCCCGAGCGGGCATTACTACAACTTGATCGCCGAAGCGGTGCGCGCAAAGCATGGCAAGAAAAATGCGGGGCGTTTGCTGATGAAAAGCGGACTGGAAGCCATGATCGCAAATCCGCTGCTTGGTCTCTCCTATCTGGGCAAGACGTTCTTCAACACGACCGGCGGTCAATCAGGGTATTTCCTGTTCTATCAACTGATGTTGTCGGGACAGTATTCCGCCGGGGGAGAGGTGTACGGGAAAACAAAGACCATCGGCCCTGAAAATGGACCTGCAACAAGGGCGCTTATCGACGCGCTTCGGGCGCAAGTCTACGAGACACAGGACCGATGGCGTGACCGAGAACCTGCATTATTGTTCGCGAAGTATGCGGGCAATCCCGAGGGCTTGATAAAAGCCGTATTGGAAGAACCAAACCACACGTATCACTGGTACTGGTGGAACGCGGGAGATTATTATTTCGGACCGGTCGAATCCGCCAGATTGTTCAAAGCTGCGGCCCTAGAGGGATATGCGCGCTGGCCGTCGGCCTCACTGGCGTTCTGGGACAACATGATCGCCTATCTGGTCGGGCCGGCCACGAACCACGAGAGCGGCTACAGATTATTGACTGTGCCGCGTCCCTATTTCTCGTCCAACTATCTGTGGGACGGGCTGTCGGAGCAGCAAAAGCGAGAAGTCAGCTCCGCGCCGCTTGGCGATCAGGCGACTATAATTAATGGGCTCATCGAGTATATCGGAATCATGTGGCTGGTGGTTAAGCCGTTGCTGATGCTGGCGGCAGTAGCGCTCTTCATACGGGCGTGGCGTTCGCCGCCCGTTATACTGGTTTGGGCGTTGCTGCTGTACAACGCAGCGGTGGTCAGCGTCTTTGCCGAAGCGCACGCGCGTTATGTGCATCTCGGGATAACCCTGACGCTTTTGACCGTCTTTTTGAGTTTTGCTGTGAATAGAAACAGACAGCCTGACTGATCGTTTCTGTCGGGCTTGGACCAAATTATCCATTCTGATCCCAATCGGCCGTGAAAAATTCACCGGTTTCCTGCCGCGCCGGGTGTTAATGCCTTGTCGGCGTAGGCGGCATAAAATATCCATGTCTTGTTCTGAAATTCGAAAATTTCCGTCACAGTTTTCAGTCCATTGTCGGCGAACAGTTGTGCCAGCTCTCGCCCCTCCGAATTGCCTACCAATGGGGATGGCACTGTCAGAGCAAATCAGCTTGAGCCGCGGAGGGTCTGCCCGTAGCCTCAGATGAGGGAGGTGAACCGCGATGCCAAGTCGGAGAAACATTGGTCCCAAAAACAGCGAGCTCGCCAGACTGGAGGTGTTGATCGAAAACGCCGAGACGGGCACCCCGGAGATTGACGCTGAAATTGCCAACGCATTCTTTCCCAATCGGAGCTTGCTGACCAAAGCAGGTGAACTGTTCTGGTGCTCAAGGACCGCCGACGGATCAACATTTGATCCGGTTCCTCGCTTCACACGCTCTTTAGATGCCAAGTTGCCGGACGAGAGGGTTACTCAAATCGGGAAGCTAGGTGGGCAACCCCCGAGATGGCGCGCCTTCTGTGACGGTTTGGCTGAGGCCGATGCGGCAACGGAACCCCTGGCGCGTCGGTTACTGGCAATCAGGTTACTCAAAGTGCGGTGGCGACCCTCTCCCAAATATCCGACCAAGGCGCCCGTCGAGATCATCTCTCCGTCGAACGATGCCCCAAAAGTCAGCACGGAGATTGTGGATGATCGGGACATAATGATTGCCGCGATGGTGAACGAGCTAAAGCGGCTACGGTCTGGCCGACGGATCTCAAGAGAGAGCGAGGGCATTACTATTTCGACATTACGAAAGGAGCAGATGTTCGTTCCGTCAAAACAATGGGTTCCGAAAGGACAATTCCCGTCCATCCGGAACTGATCAAGCTTGGCGTCCTGGAGTATTTTATCGATGCGCGCAGTAGCGGGCACCGCTTTGTGTTCCACGATTTAGGGGAGCAAACCGACAAAGGTATTTCGGTCAAATCCTGGTCGCCGAAATGGCGGCGGATTCAACAACACAGCGGCTTTGATCATCCCAAAAAATCATTTCATTCTTTCCGTCACACGTTCAAGCGCGCATGTCGTTACGCAAAAATTCCAGAAGAAGTTCATGATGCCTTCACCGGCCACGCCAGTCCGGCAACAGGCAGAAAATACGGTGGGAACGTCCCGCTAAACGTCCTGGCGGAATATATGGAAACTCTCTCCTACCCCGACCTGGATCTGAGCCATCTGTACGAAAGGTCAGATTTGGCATAATTGGTAGCGGATTGTGTAGCATCACATAAAAATATATCGTTTGAGGCATGACTGAGAACGAAGAGCGATCTATCCAGCGCATCCGGATGTGGCGCAAACGTCGGAAACTGACGCTGGAAAA